>JBIKHX010000310.1:0-3347 GCA_044361945.1 Polaromonas sp.
CCGTTGGGCCATCAATTCATTAAAGGAGGGTTGACATGCCATTTGTCGTTGTTGAAATGTGGGAAGGCCGCACCGTCGAGCAAAAGCGCAATCTGGTCAAGGCGATTACCCAGGCCATGGTTGACCATGCCGCCTGCAAGCCGGACCACTTGCATGTCGTGATCCACGACACGCCAAAGGACAGCTGGGGGCGTGGTGGCGTCCTCGGAATAGACATGAAGGAAAAATGATGACCTTAGACAACCTTGATCCGCGCACTTCTGCGCTGCTGGTGATCGACCTGCAAAACGCCTTTATTCACGAGAAGGGGACTCTGGGAATTTCCGGCGTAAACACGGCACGTCTATCGGCCATCGTGCCGGTTCTGGCCGACCTCATCCCGCGCTGCCATGCGGCCGGCATCCCGGTAATCTGGACGGTACAGCAGCATTTCGCAGTCGATGCCAGCCGCGCTAAAAAGAAACTTGCCGGGCACACAAGTCGCCGAAAGCAGGTATCTGCGCTGGCGAGCACCTGGGATGGGGAAATTGTCGACGAGCTCAAACAGCTGTCCCAGTTCAATCCATCCTATGTGATTCAAAAGCATCGTTTCGGCGCGTTCTATGAAACGCGGCTAGAGATGATGCTCAAAATGCTCGGCACTCGAACTCTATTTGTCGCCGGAACCACAACCAACGCCTGCGTGGAGACCAGCATCCGCGAGGCTTATCTTCGTGATTACGACGTCGTTGCACTGGACGACTGTATCTCCGGTGTTAACAACGATTGGGAGGCCACCGGCAAGCAGGTCTGGAAGCAGTATTTCTGTGAACTGTCAGGCTCGCAAGAGATGCGAAGCTGGATGGAAGCCAAGAGCCAGCCTCGCACACTGGGCTTTGGCCACATGCTGATGATGGTCGAAGACGTCGAGCGTTCCACACGGTTCTATGTAGACCAACTGGGCTTCTCTGTACGCCCCGCTAAGCCCCTGGCAGACGGGCGGCCGTTCACGGCTTTCCACCAAGGCATCGCCATTGTGGGGGGGCGGTCCCCAGCGCACCGCCAAGTTGACCACATGGCATTTGAAGTCAATGATGTGCGTACGCTGCGCAACAAGCTAAAGGCATCGGGCGTGCATTTCCAAGATGACCTGCACGATGGGCCCTATGGCCTGACCATTTATGTTTCGGACCCGGATGGCTTACGTGTAGAGCTTTACCAAGTGGGCGAGAGCCTCTGAGATCAAGTGCCTACCCCGCGAGCATGAAGCCGATTGATGCTTTAGCTAAAACCAGTAACGGCTGCACTCGCAATAAGCACCGCTACGCTTTACAAGTTACGTACCAAGTTCGAGCCTCAGCCCGAGACTCAAGTTTGTTCAATGGAATTCGTGCTTGGCAAGCTCGAAGACGGCAGGTAGCTGCGACTTTGAAGGGGTACACGCTTCTTCAGTGGCAATCCGCCGGTAAGGCCGGGCAGGCAAAGGCGGGAGGGTGTTGCTCATGGGGAATACCTGCATTTTTTTCAAAAGCGCTCAAAAAAGAGCGCCGGGCTATTTGCATTCTGGCACAGGCCACGACCCAAGCAGGCAGGCCCGCAACCGGAGCAATTTAGCTCTTGGTTTGAGCGTTTTGAATGGCAGCTAATGCGCGGTTGGCAGACTGGGCCGCCGACTTGTTTTGCACGATCATGCCCAGCAAGCGGGCACCGTGCTCCACAGAAATAGAGCCGTAGGAAACATCGCCGTTGACGAGCGAGTCTTTGTGAAACTCAACACGCTCAGCGGCATAAATGTTGCCATCGACCTTGCCCGCGACCAGCACACGGTGCGCGGTGATGTCGCCGGTGACCTCGCCGGTCGGGCCAATAGCCACGGAGATCTTGTTACCGGGGGCCGTTTCAATGTTGCCGAGCACCTTGCCGTCAATGCGCACGCTGTCCAGTAGCACCAGGCGCCCATAGATGGTGGTGGTGCGCCCGACCAAGGTGTCAAACCTTTCTTGTGTGTCAGCAAAAGCTTTGTTTTTTAATTTTTCAAACATGGCGATATTTTCTTAAAAATCTCAAGGGGCCTTAACAGGCAAAACAGTCAAGGGGTTGAGCGCCCGGCCCTTGTGAAAGATTTCGTAATGCAGGTGCGGCCCGGTGGAGCGACCGGTGCTACCGACCTCGCCCAAGATTGAGGAAGTGCTGACCTGCATATTGGGAACAACGCTGCGTTTGTGTAAATGGGCATAGCGGGTGAGAAAGTCTTCTGCATGCCGGATTTCGACGACATTGCCATAGCCAGGGTCCCATTCAGAGCGCACAACGATGCCAGGACCTGATGCCAAAACTTTGGTGCCTATTTCGGCGGCGAAATCGATGCCCTCGTGCATGGCCAAAGCCCCGGTGAAAGGGTCATTGCGCACGCCAAAACCGCTGGTGAACCGGTACTCACTGTTGATGGGCATGCCAATCGGCAAGGCTTGCAGCCATTCGAGGTTGGCTTTCCACTTTTGATCGTAGGAGGCCAAAGACTCTCTCACGCCGTTGGCGTGCTGCGCAGCCTGCTCGAATTCTGCATCAAGAGGCTGGCGGAAAAACCCGGTTTTGAAGATCGACAGCAAGGTCGGTGAAACGAAAGGGCCGCCTTTGGACTCGTCTTTGATACTCAGGCTGCTTTTGAGGGCAGCGGGGGTCGCAAGCTCCATGAAGCGGTTCTTCATGGACTCGAGCTTTTTAACATCTTGAACGTTTTGATCGAGCACGCCCTTGAGCTGGTCCAGACGCTCACGGTAAACCGCCTCCATGCGCTTTTGCTCCAGCTCAGTGGTCACCCCACCGAGTTTGCGCGCCAGATCAGGGTTGTATTCGACAGCAATGCGAAGGCCCACCCAATTGAGCAAAAATCCTAAGAGCAGCAAACCTGCGGCCAAGGCCAGAGACGCAAGCAAAATATTGCGCGCTGTGATGGAGATTTTTTTAACCTGGCTTGTGGGGCCAGACAGCCACATTAGTTGCATGCGAATCCTGTCGAAGGGAGGACGATCTTAGGGGTTTCAGCCCAAGGCGTCTACCCCAAAAGTGGCGCATTCGGCCGGCTTAAAGCCGTTTTGCAGCCTCCGCATTCTTGTCGCGGCATTCCAACAGCATGTAACTTATCAATCTAAAGTAGCAAAAGCATTTAAAGTTATTTGCACTTTGAGCATGAATCCGTTATCGTTCTTCAAAATCTTTGTACGCCAAACTGACACTGCCTCAGTATTTGTTACCCAATGACCCTCATCCGTTCACTCTTGCTTTCCATGTGTGTCCTGGTTTTGCCGGGCTGCATGAGCTATTCGACGAAGGCCGCTGCGGAGCTGGACCACGAAAGTGAGGCGTTC
>JBIKHX010000034.1:0-11105 GCA_044361945.1 Polaromonas sp.
GCCCAAAGCTCAGGCGCACATTGGCATGCTGCAAACTTTCGCTGAGCTGGGTCAAGGCCACGATGGCAATGAACTGCTCGGGCGCCACGCCGATGAGCTGGGCCAGCAGCACCAGCAAGACGTCCAGCAGCATGTCGTCCAGGAAATGGTTGCGGTTGTCGCTCCACATGCTCATCTGGCGCTGCGCATGGTGCAGCGAATGCAAGCGCCACCAAAGCCCAATGCCGTGCTGGCCGCGGTGCAGCCAATAGGCAAAAAAATCAAACACCACCAGGTAAATCAGCAGGCTGACCAGCGCGCCATCGGTCACGCCAGGCCACAGCTGGTCTAAATGAAAGGTACCCAAACCAGCCACGCGCAACTGCCCGAATGCATCGTTGAGCAAAGGGCCGAGCAAAAAGAAAAGCGCCACACGAAACAGGCCGAGGCGGTGAATCAATGTGTAGATCATGTCGGTGCGTATGGTGGCGCGGTCCGTCACCGCCTCGACCGGTCGCCAACGCTGCAAGGGCCCGAAGATGAACAGGATCACAAGGATTTGCAGCACACCGGCCAGCAGCCAGGCACTGGCGGCATAAGCGTCTTCGAGCAAATTACCCATGCCCAAACTGAACAGCAAGGGGGCCGCCAGGGCAAACATCGCCTCCTGCAAGGCGGTGAAGCTGTCGGTCAACCAAGCCCCAAAGTTCATGACCGCCCCCCTGCCGAGGGCAGCGCTGGGGCCGCGCCATGCTGGGCAATCCAAGGCTTGAACTGCGGATGCTCGCGCAAGGTGGCAAAACAAAAGCCGCGCGCTTGCAGGCCCACAAGCAAGGGCTCAAGAACGGCCGGCGCCCAGGGATCGCGGCGCGACCAGATGCCCAGGTGCGCCACCAAAATGTCACCGGCGCGTATGTCGCGCAGCGCAGTCTGCAAAAGCTGTGCATTGGGGAAACGCTCGCTGGACAACTCGTCGCCTAAAAATCCGGCCGGCGCCCAAGCCACATGAGCCCAGCCGCAGCTGCGTGCAGCTTGCAGCAAGGCAGACGAGGTCTTGCCGCCCGGGGCGCGAAAAAGCGGCAGCGGTGCACGGCCCGTCAGGGCTTGTAAGCGGGTGGCGGCTTTTTGAATTTCAGCGCAGTACTGTGCGGCAGTCCAAAGCTGGTCTTTGCCAGCCAGTGGCCCGGCAGAGGCGCGGATTCGAAACCGCAGCGCCTGCCCGGGCTCGGCTACGTCGGCGCGCCAGTAGCTGTGGTCATAGGTGTGCGAGGCAAATTCATGGCCCTCTGCAGCGCGCGCCTGCCACCAGCCGGCCCAGTCACTGCCCAGGCTGCCATTGCCGGTTTGGGTGGCTTCATTGGCTGCAAAAAAAGTGACTTTGACATCGTGCTTTTTCAGCACGTCGGCAATCAAGGGGGCCACCGCCATGTGGCCGGTGTCAAAGGTCAGGTAGACGGGTTTGACGCCAGCAGCGCCAGACGTGGCAGCGCAAGTGCCGGCGTGCAGGGCCGAACCGGCTGCTCCAAAGACCAGCAGCGCAAGTGCGCGCGCGAGTTCAGCGCGGCGCGTGGTCCAGGGTCCAGACGCCATGCGGGCTCTTTCCAACTTTGATCTGTCGCACCAGCTTGCCGCTAGTTAGGTCCAACACACTGAGCTTGCCGGCCCATCTAGATGTAACAAAAAGCTGCTTGCCATCGCGCGAGACATCCATGCAGTCCGGCCCGCCCGGCACATCAAAGCGCCCGACCACGTCCAGCGTCTGCAAGTCAATCTTGCTGATGGTGTTGGCCACGCGGTTACTCACCAGCGCATGCCGCCCGTCACCCAGGGCCCTGAAAGCGTGTGCTCCCTTGCCGGTCCGGATGACTTTGCTGCGCACGGGCGCAGGGCCGGAAACGTCATACACCTCGACCGCGTCGCCGCCGGTCAGCGCCACCAGAATGCGTTTGTCGTCGGCCGTGCCGTACAGATCTGCCGGCATGGGGCCGGTCTTGATGCGCCATTTGATCAGCTGCGTCTTCAAGTCGAGCGCAATCAGCTCGTCGCTGTCTTGCATGGTCGAGTAAACGGTGCTGCTCTTGCTGTCTATCCAGAGGTGGCTGGGGGTCTTGCCGGTGGCAATGCGCTTGGCCAGCGTCATGTTGCTGCCGTCCCAGCTGAAGATATCGATGTGATTAAGCCGGTTCGCCGCTGTCACAAACCATTTCATGTCGGGAGAAAAGCGCAAATGGTAGGGGTCGAGCACATTGCGCACGGTGCGCTGGACTGCGGCCGTGCGCGGATCAATGAAGGTCAGCGAGTCCGACAGCGCGTTGGCAACGATCACCGACTTTTCGTCCGGGGTGAGATACAGGTGGTGCGGCTCCTTCCCGGTGGCAATGCGGCGGGTTTCTTTCCAGGTGCTGACATCGATCACGCTGACGCTGTTGTCCAAGGAATTAAGCACAAACAAGGGCGCAGGCGCAGTGCGCGGCGCAGCGGCTTTGCTCCCCGTGGCGGCTGTAGCGGCCGCAGAAACAAGGACAAGCGCACAGGAAAGAAAGCGGAATGCAGAAATCACAAAAAACACCTTCTCTATTCAGTTGCTCAGTGTAGCGGTCGGCGCTGCAATGCTGTTGAGGTCTTTCGCAGTCAGCCAGCGCCATTGGCCGGGCGCCAGTTCAGGCGGCAGCAGCAAACTGCCGATGCGCGAGCGGTGCAAGCCCTCGACCCGGTTACCGACGGCCGCGATCATGCGCTTGACCTGGTGGTACTTGCCTTCGGTGAGCACCAAGCTGAGCGTCAGCTCGCCGGTCTGCACGCAGTCGGCAGCTCGCACCGGCTTGGGGTCGTCGTCCAGCACCACGCCGGCCAGCAGTTTTTGCACCTGCGCTGCATCCACCGGGTGCTTGGCCGTGACCTCATAGACCTTGGGCACATGGTGCTTGGGCGAGCTCATGCGGTGAATGAACTTGCCATCGTCAGACAGCAGCAGCAAACCGGTGGTGTCCTGGTCCAGGCGCCCGACGGCCTGCACACCCGCCGCCGCTCCGCCGCCACGCTGGCGAATGGGCGCCGGCAACAAGGTGTAGATGCTGGGATAGGTGCTGGGCTTTTGCGAGCACTCATAGCCGGCCGGTTTGTGCAGCATCAAATAAGCTTTGGCGTGGTAAAGCCAGGGCTCGCCCTGCACTTGGAAAGCCAGACCCTCGGCCTCGAACAAGGCGCCAGCGTCCTCGCAAACGCTGCCAGCCACCGTTACAAAGCCCTGCTGCACCAAACCGGCGCAGACCCGGCGGGTGCCAAAACCCTGAGAAAACAAAATGTCTTGAAGTTGCATGCGTGCCATGGCCATATTGTCGCCGGCCATGCAAACGGGCTCGAAGAGCACCGATTTGGCAGGTGTTAGGGGCTAAAAGGACGTCATCAACAAGTAATTTTTCACATTAAGAAAAATGAACCATTAAAAAAAATATAAAAATTTAAATCGGTATATATTGAAATATCAATTCTTATTTTGGCTTTCCAGCCAAAGGTTCCCGCCTAGACCTAGACACGATGGGTCTAAGAGCTTGCACACTAACTACAAACAGGGGACCGTCATGATTGTGAGATCCATTGAATCAAAGAACTATCTGAATTTTCTTAACCGCATTAAGGAAGTTCATTTATCACCCCTGTTTTGCGACCTCAGCTCGACCGAAGAAAAGCTGTTGAACATGTTGGCGCCTTCGTGGACCTCGGGCACCAAAATCACTGTTCTCAAAGCCATGGGGCTAGACCCTGATATTTCGCACAGCACCTCGCACCGCCTGCTTAAAAGCCTTCGGCTCAAAGGCTACATCTCACTGTTGAGCGAAGAGCGCGATACCCGCGTCAAGTACGTGGAGCCTAGCGAAAAGACCGAGCAATTTTTCACCCAACTCGGGCAGTGCCTGCGTCGGGCAATCAAACCTCAACCCGAGGTTGCCCTGACAAGCTGATCGGTCTAGGGCCTGCCCCGCTGTCAGGCTGGTCAGTCGATCAGTGCCACCGACTTGACCTGCGCCCAGACCGCCTGCCCGGGCTGCAGGGCCAGTGCCTGTGCGGCCCGCTGCGTGATGCGCGCCAACAGCAGTGAGGGGCCGCAGCGCAAACGAACAAGCGCCTGCGAAGGGTGTGTGTCGGCGCTCAAGCTGTCGACCACACAAGCCAGCAGGTTTTGAATGCTGGTGTGCCGCGGCTCTTGCGTGGCCACACTGACATCACGCGCCAAAATGCGGATGCGTACCTTGCGCCCGACGCTCAGGCCGGCGTCGCGCAACCACACGCTCCCACCCGGAAAGGCCACGCGGCTCAAGTGCCACTGGGCGTCGTTTTCTGCCACATGGCCTTCGAGTAAGGCGCCTGCATCTTCACCCAAAGACAGTGCTGACGTCACAGCTGACAACACCTCTGCCACCGGGCCGGCTGCCTTCACCCTGCCGCGCTCCAGCACCACCAGGTGGTCGGCCAGCCGGTTCACTTCCTGGGCCGAGTGGGTGACGTAGATCATGGGCATGCGCAATTCGTCCCGCAGGCGCTCAATCCAGGGCATGATGTCAAGCCGCCGCGCCAAGTCAAGCGAAGCCAGTGGCTCGTCCAGCAGCAGCACACGCGGCTGTGCGGCCAGCGCGCGGGCAATCGCCACGCGCTGACGCTCGCCGCCCGACAAGGCCTGCGGCCGGCGGCCCAGTAAGTCGCCAATGCCTAGCAGATCAATCGCCTCTTGCAGGGCCTGCGCCGAAGCCGGCCCGTTGCTGCGTCGCAGGCCATAGGCCAAGTTCGCCTGCACGTTCATGTGCTCAAACAGACTGGACTCCTGAAACACATAACCCAGCGAGCGTTGCCAGGTGGGCACAAACACGCCGGCAGCATCGTCTTGCCAGGTTTGCCCGTCAATGCGCACCAGAGCATTTTGCGCACGCTCCAGCCCGGCCACGCAGCGCAACACGCTGGTCTTGCCCGAGCCCGAAGGCCCGAAAAGCACCGTGATGCCTTGGAGCGGCAGGTGCAAATCGACATCCAGGTCAAAGCCGGCACGCGGCAGTCTCAGGCGAATGTGCTGGCCGGTCATGGCAAGAGACGCACCGGGCGGCGTTTGAGCAAGGCCAGCGCGAGTAAAACAACAAACGAAAAAACCACCATCAGGGCCGCCAGCCCATGGGCTTGCGCGTACTCCATGGCTTCCACGTGGCCATAAATCTGGGTGGAAACCACGCGCGTTTTACCCTCAATGTTGCCGCCCAGCATCAGCACCAGCCCGAACTCGCCCACCGTGTGCGCAAAAGTCAAAATGCCCGCTGTGGCCAGCCCGCCGCTGGCCATGGGCAGCGCGACGGTGAAAAAAGCATCGACTGGCCTGGCGCCCAGAGTGGCAGCCACTTCCATCGGCCTGGGGCCTATCGCCTCAAAAGCATGCTGCAGGGGTTGCACCGCGAACGGCAGTGAAAAAATCATGGAGCCGATCAGCAGACCGCTGAAAGTAAATGTCAAAGTACCCCAACCCAGCGCCTGCGTGAGCTGACCGATGGGGCCCTGCGGGCCCATGAGCAACAGCAAATAAAAACCCAGAACTGTGGGCGGCAGCACCAAGGGCAAAGTCACCAGCGCACTGAGCGGGGCGCGCCAACGCGAAGCCGTGTGCGCCAGCCACCAGGCCAGCGGCGTGGCCAGCAAGAGCAGCAAGACGGTGGTTAAACCGGCCAGCTCAATCGTTAAGACGATGGCCTGCCAGGCTTCAGGGCTGAGCGAAATGGCATTGAGCATGGTGTTCAAACGGTGTAACCGTGACGACTGATGATGCTGCGCGCAGCCTCACTGCGCAAATACGCCAGCAGTGCCAACGCGGCGGGCTGTTGCCGGCCTTTGACGAGCAGCAAAGCGTCTTGGCGAAGCGGTGCATGCATGTGCGCCGGCACCTGCCAGAACGAGCCGGCACGCAGGCGGCCATCGAGCACCAACTGAGACAGCGCCAAAAAACCCAGCTCAGCATTGCCGGTGGCCACGAACTGGTAGGTCTGCGCAATGCTGTCGCCTTGCACCAGCTTGCCCTCCAGCGACTGCAACAAACCCAGGTGCTGCAAGGTTTGCAAGGCGGCCGCACCGTAGGGCGCCAGTTTGGGGTCGGCCATCGCCAGGCGCTTGAACTGACCACTGCGCAGCACCGCGCCTTGCGCGTCCACCAGCCCGGGCTTTGGACTCCAGAGCACCAAATGCCCGGTGGCGTAGGTCCAGCGCGAGCCGGCCACGCCCAGGCCTTCAGCCTCCAGCCGGGCCGGTGTTTGAGCGTCTGCAGACAGCAGCACCTCAAAGGGTGCGCCCTGCTTGATTTGAGCGTACAGCTTGCCGGTCGAGCCCAAAGCAATGACCGCCTTGTGCCCCGTGTCACGCTCAAAGGCTTGGGCAATCTCGCGCATAGGCCCTGCGAAGTTAGCCGCCACTGCCACGCTGACCTCGGCAGCTTGTAAGGCGGCGCCAGCGGCAAGGGCCAGCAGCGCTGAAACGATGCGTTTCATGCGTCCGGCTTCGCTTTGGAGGGTGTGTCCATCAGGCTAGCGCTGGATTAAGGCTGCCTGGCGGCCTTGGCCTGGCGTCGGCCGCGGGCACGGATGTTCAAAGCCTCGACCGCCAGCGAGAACGCCATGGCCACATAGATATAGCCTTTGGGCACTTCCTGGTCAAAAGCCTGCGCCGTCAGAGCCATGCCGACCATGATCAAAAACGCCAGCGCCAGCACCTTGATCGAAGGATGACGATCGACAAAATCACCGATCGGCTTGGCGGCCACCAGCATCACCAGCACAGACACGACCACAGCCGCCACCATGACGCTGATGTGGTCCACCATGCCCACCGCAGTGATCACCGAGTCCAGCGAAAACACAATGTCAATGATGGCGATCTGCCCGATAACGCCCCAGAAGAGCCGATTGCCGGCCGCCTTGAGCACAGCCTGATCGGTCTCGGGGGGCGCGTGCTGCTCGCGGGCCTCGACCTCGACAAAAATTTCATGCGAGGCCTTGTACAGCAGAAACAAACCGCCGAACAATAAGACCAGGTCACGCCCGCTGATGCCCTGCCCCAGCAAGCTGAACAAGTCAGCCGTCAGGCCCATGACCCAGCTCAGCGTGAACAACAGCAACAAACGCGAGACCATGGCAAAGCCCAGACCCAGCCGGCGTGCCTGGTCACGCAGATGCGGCGGCAATCGTCCCACCAGAATCGAGATGAAGATGATGTTGTCAATGCCCAGCACAATTTCCAGGGCAGTCAGCATCGCAAAGGCGATCCAGACATTCGGGTCAGATAGAAATTCCATGGGTCAGGGCGCCAGGCAAGTGGCGAAAAAGTGGGTTGTATCAGCGATCAAAGTATAGGGATTGCCAGCCACAGCGGGGCAGAAAAGCGCGACCCGCTTTGAATCTGCGAGCCGCCGACTTGTTCAACGACCGGCGGTGAGCCGGCGAAACATCCGCCCCGCCCACAAGCCCATATCGTCCAGGTACGTGAAGACAACCGGAATCACCAGCAGGCTGAGTACCGTGCTGGTGATCAAGCCACCGATCACCGCAATGGCCATGGGCGAGCGAAAACTGGTGTCAGACGTACCCCAGCCCACGGCGATCGGCAGCATGCCCGCGCCCATGGCGATGGTGGTCATCACAATCGGACGCGCACGTTTGTGGCACGCATCAAGCAAAGCGTCCCATCGGTTCATGCCGGGCACTGCGGCTTGGTCTGCTTGAGCAGGTTTGCCGCGCCGGGCTTCAATGGCGTACTCCACCAACAAAATCGAGTTTTTGGTGGCGATGCCCATCAGCATGATCAGGCCAATCAGCGAAGGCATTGAGAAACTTTTTTGGGCCATCAGCAAACCCACGAACGCGCCGCCCAGAGACAGCGGCAAGGCCGCCAAAATGGTGACCGGGTGCAAAAAGCCTTTGAACAGCAGCACCAGCACGATGTAGATGCACAGCACGCCAATCATCATGGCCAGGCCGAAGCTGGCAAAGAGTTCGCCCATGACTTCGGCGTCGCCGATCTCGATCACTTTCACGCCGGGCGGTAAGTTTTGCAGTGAAGGAAGTTTTTGCACAGCCTGCGTGACATCGCCCAAGGGCAAGCCGGACAATTCAATTTCAAAGTTGATGTTGCGCTGACGGTCATAGCGGTCAATCACGGCGGGGCCGCCCGCTACCTCGATGCTGGCCACTTGGCCCAGCATGACGGGACCGCGGCTGCCAGGCACCATCAAACGCTCTAGCGTGCCCAGGTCTTTGCGTGCATCGGCATCGAGCTTGACGACGATGGGCACTTGGCGCTGCGACAGATTGAGCTTGGGCAGAGCAGCGTCGTAATCGCCCAAAGTGGCCACGCGCAAGGTGTCGCTGATCGCAGCGCTGGTCACGCCCAGATCGGCCGCCTTGGTGAAGTCAGGACGCACCGCGATTTCGGGGCGCACCAGGCTGGCGGTGGAGGCAATAGAGCCCAGACCGTCGATGGTGCGCAGATCGCGCTCAACAGCCATGGCCGCACTTTGCAAAGCCTGCGGGTCTTCGCCGGTGAGCACCAAAACATATTTCTCGCCCGATCCACCCAAGCCGACTTTGAAGCGCACGCCGGGCAAGGGTTGCAAGGCGGTACGGATGTCTTGCTCAATGGCCTGCTTGCGGGGGCGGGTGCCGCGTTGGCTCAGCTGGATGGTCAAAGTGGCTTTACGCACTTCGGCAGCGCCGCTGCCGGCAAACGGATCGCTGCCGGCGCTGCCGCCACCAATGGTGGTGTAGACGCTTTGAACGTCTCTGACCTGCATCAGCAACTGGCGGGCCTGTTCGGCGCTTGCCTTTGTTTGAGACAGCGTAGCCCCCGGAGGCAACTCGACATACACCTGCGTTTGCGAATTGTCATCCGGCGGAATAAAACCTTTGGGCAGCAGCGGCACCAGCATGATGGAGCCAATGAAAAACAAGGTCGCCAGCAGCATGGTGGTGACACGGTGCTTCATGCACCAAGCCACCCACACCATGTAACGCTGCAGCCATCGGGGTTCACGCTCAGCGGTGACGATGGGTTTCATGAGGTAAGCCGCCATCATGGGCGTGAGCACCCGGGCCACCACCAGCGAAGCAAATACTGCCAGCGAGGCTGTCCAGCCGAACTGTTTGAAAAACTTACCGGGTATGCCGCTCATGAAGGCGGTGGGTAAAAATACAGCGATCAAGGTGAAGGTGGTGGCAATCACCGCCAGGCCAATTTCATCGGCAGCTTCCATGGCGGCCTGGTAAGGTGTTTTGCCCATGCGCAGGTGGCGAACAATGTTTTCAACCTCCACAATGGCGTCGTCCACCAAAATACCAATCACCAGCGAGAGCGCCAGCAAGGTCACCACGTTGATGGAAAAACCCAGGTACGCCATGCCGATGAATGCAGGGATGACCGACAGGGGCAGCGCCACAGCAGATACAAAGGTGGCGCGAAAATCGCGCAAAAACAACCACACCACCAGCACCGCCAAAGCCGCACCCTCGTACAGCAGCACCAAAGAGCCGCTGTATTCTTCTTCGACAGGTGTCACAAAATCAAAAGACTCTGTGATGTCGATATCGGGGTTTTGCAGCCGGTAGTCCGCCAAGGCTTGGCGCACCAGGCGCCCCACGGCCACCTCGCTCTCACCTTTGCTGCGCACAACCTCAAAGCCCACCACAGCTTGACCATTCAAGCTGGCGGCGGAACGAGGCTCGGCCAAGGTGTCTTTGACAGAAGCAACCTGGTCCAAACGCACACGGGTGCCGCGTGAAGTGGCCAGCTCTATCATGCCGACTTCCTGCGCTGTCTTGACCGTGGCCAAGGTACGCACGGGTTGCTCACCAGCACCTAAGTCCATACGGCCGCCTGAGCCCTCTTGCTGGACCTGCTTGAGCTGACGGGAAACTTCAGCTGCCGTGATGCCCAGTGATTGAAGTTGGTTGACATTCAGCGCGATCTGCACCTCGCGGGTCACACCGCCGACGCGGCTGACCGCGCCGACACCACGCAAAGACAAAAGCTTGCGGCTGATCTCGTTATCAACCAGCCAAGACAGGGCTTCGTCGTCCATGCGCGCTGAGCGGACGGTGTAAGCTAAAACGGGTGAACCCGCCAAATTGAGCTTTTGCACCACGGGGTCACGCAGGTCACCGGGTAAATCGGCACGCACGCCTTGAATGGCTGAGCGCACATCGTCCACCGCTTCTTGCACCGGCTTTTCCATGCGGAACTCGGCGGTGAGCGACACCGTGCCGTCTTGCACTTTGGTGGTGATGTGCTTGAGGCCTTGCAGCGGCGCCAAAGCGTTTTCAAGCTTGCGGGCGACGTCGGTTTCCAGCTGCGAAGGCGCGGCACCCGGCAAGCTGGCGGTGACAGTGATGGTGGGCACGTCCAGGTCGGGAAAGTTTTGCACTTTCATGGAGCCAAACGCAACGAAGCCCGCCACAGTCAGCAGCACAAAGAGCATGACAGCCGGAATCGGGTTGCGAATCGACCAAGAAGAGACGTTCAACACGGCGTCCCCTTATTTGGCGGTCAAGGCGGGTGGCGCTGCATCGACCACGCGTACCGTATCGCCATGGTTCAGAAAAGCACCACCAGCAGTCACCACGCGGGCATCGGCCAACAGGCCCAGCACAATTTCGATACGCTCACCACTTTGACGACCCGTTTGCACCTTGACCTGCTTGGCCTTGTTGTCAGCGCCCACGGTATAGACGTAACTAAAACCATCGCGCACCACCACCGCACTTTGAGGCACGGTCAGCGCCTGGCTTTGACCCAAGGTGATCTCGCCCTTGGCGTACATGCCTGCGCGGGCACTGCCGGTGGGGCCGATCAGGTCGACATACACCAGCGCGTTGCGGGTTTGTGAATCCACCGAGGGGGCCAGCATTCGCACTTTGCCCTGCAGCCGCTGCCCGCTGGCAGCGGTGATTTGTACGGGCGCGCCCACTTTCACACGCCCCAGATCTGCAGCCATCACCTCGGCGCGCCATTCGATACGGCCTTGACGAATCAGTCGGAACAATTCGGTCCCAGCACCCACCACGCTTCCCTCTGTAGCTTGGCGAGCCGAAATCACACCCGCATCAGGTGCG
>JBIKHX010000311.1:0-3333 GCA_044361945.1 Polaromonas sp.
GATCGCATGTTCGCGATGACCACACGCGGCTCGGGCAGCGTCTACGAAGCGCGCTTTCAGGCCGGTGACTGGCTGGTCTTCGGCTCTGAAACGCAAGGCTTGCCAGCGGAACTGCGGGAGCAGTTTGCCCCGGGGCAGCGCCTGCGTTTGCCCATGCTGGCGGGCCAGCGCAGCCTGAACTTGTCCAACGCCGTGGCTATCACGGTGTTTGAGGCCTGGCGACAAAACGGTTTTACAGTGCCCCGGCCCGGCGAGTCAGGCGAAAGCGTCCCACAGCAATTTTGAACCGGTCAAAAACATGCCGACAGCAATCAAACGGTAAAAGTGCTTGGGGCTGATGCGCTTGGCCATGCTCAAACCCACCCAGACACCCACGGGCACCAAAGGCAAAAGCACCAGCGAAGTGGCCATGTTGCGCGCATCCAGCAAGCCCAGCCACGCGTAAGGAATCCACTTGGACAAATTGATGGCAAAGAAAAACCAGGCCATGGTGGAGGCGAACTGAAAGGGGCTCAGCCGCATTGGAATCACATAAGCGCTGACAGGCGGCCCGCCCGCATGGGCTACAAAGCTGGTAAAGCCCGAGACCACAGTGAGAATAGCGCCCACCCAGCGCGGCGGCGGCACACTGTCAGGCTTGGGCGGAAACAGCAGCCGCTGCGCCAGAAACAAGAGCGTGAAGCCGCCCACCAGCCCCGCCACCAGGTGCGAATCCATCACCTTGAAAAGCAAAAAGCCAATCAGTGAACCCAAAACACCCAAGGGAATCAAGAAGCGGAGAAAGGGCAGGTCCACGTTTTTGCGGAACACGGCCAGGCCGAACAGGTCCATCACCAGCAGCACCGGCATCAAAATCCCAGCCGCCTGGGGAACAGTGACAGACAGCGCCATCAGCGGCACGGCCAGCGAGCCAAAGCCGGTGCCAAAACCGCTTTTGCTGATGCCCAGCAAAAGCACCGCAGGAACAGCCACCGCATAAAAATACGGATCGGTGATGAGAGGAAAGTACACGCCCGATTATGGCTGCCAGTGTTGGCGAGCTCTGCCGGCTCAGTCCGGCAGATCCACGCCGAGATAAGCCTTCTGGATTTCCGGGCGCGTGAGCATCTCGCTGGCCTGACCCTCGGCCACGATACGGCCTTCTTCCATCACGTAGGCACGGCTGGCAATGTCCAGCGCCATCGCCACGTTCTGCTCGACCAGCAACACCGAGGTGCCGCTGGCATTGATACGGCGGATGGCGCCAAACATGTCCAGCACGATGGATGGCGCCAGCCCGAGCGAAGGCTCGTCGAGCAGCAACAGCTTTGGGCAGGCCATGAGCGCACGGCCTATGGCCACCATCTGCTGCTGGCCGCCCGACAGCGAGCCGGCCGGGCTTTGGAGTTTGACTTTCAGAATAGGAAACAGCGACAAAACATAGTCCAGCGATTCGGCGCGCCTAGCCTTGGCCGACGCAATGAAGCTGCCCAACTCCAGGTTGTCGCGCACTGTCATTTGCGTGAACAGGCGCCGGCCTTCGGGCACGATGGCAATACCAGCTTCGCAAAAGCGATGGCTGTCGAGTTGCGTGACATCACGGCCGTTGAAGCTCAAAGTGCCGGCGCGCACGCGGTGAATGCCGGCAATGGCGTTGATCAAGGTGGTCTTGCCCGCGCCGTTGGGGCCGACCACACAGACCAGCTCACCGGTTTGCACTGTCAGTGACACATCCCACAAAGCCGGGGCGGCGCCGTAGTTCACGGCAATCTGTTGGACATCAAGCATGGGGCGTTCCCAGATAAGCGCTGACGACTTCAGGGTTGCGCATGACTTCCTGCGAGGGCCCCACAGCGATCAGCTTGCCGTGGTTGAGCACGGCCACACGGTCAGCCAGTGCCATCACCGCACGCATCACGTGTTCGACAAAAACGATGGTGGCACCGCGCTCGCGGATTTTGCGGATCAATTCAATCGCCTCGTTGATCTCACCCGGCGTCAGGCCTGACAGCACCTCGTCGAGCAAGACCAGGCGCGGGCGTGATGCCAGCGCGCGCGTCAGCTCCAAAAACTTGCGCTGATGCAAATTCAGGTCATCCGGCAAGGCATTCGCCTTGTCTTGCAGGCCGGTGAATTCCAGCCATTTCCAGGCTTCTTCGGTGGCCTGCTGGTGGTTGAGTGCAGCGCCGCCAAACATGGCGACCAGCGCCACGTTTTGCAGCACGCTCATGTGCGCAAAAGGTCGCGGTATCTGGTAGGTACGGGCAATGCCGGCCTGCGCAATACGGTGCGCAGGCAAACCAACCAACTGCCGGCCCTCAAAGAAAACAGCGCCGCCAGTGGCCGCGTAATGGCCGCTGACCACATTGATGAAGGTCGATTTACCCGAGCCATTGGGACCCAACAAGCCGAGAATCTCACCCTCGTGAACCTGCAGGCTGACCTGGTCCAGCGCCTGCACACCGGTGAAAGCCTTGGACAGGCCATGCACATCGAGCAACACTTTGGGCGCAGCTTGGCTGGTCTGACTGGCTGGGTGGACAGGCGCTGCGGCCGTCTCGTGCGCTGTGTGAACTGGCAAGCCAACAGGCGGGCCCGAGGGGGCAGCGCCCTGCACCGCAGCACGGCGCTTTAAAAAGTAACCCAGAATGCCGTTGGGCATGAACAAGATCACCACGATCAGGATCACGCCCACCGCGGCTTTGCCCGCCACCGGGTTGCTGCCCGCAGACATAAACAAAAGAACAGTGATGAATAAAGCGCCCACCGCCGGCCCCGCCCAGTGGCGCGTGCCGCCCAGTACACTCATCAGCACCACTGTCAGCGGCACCGTGATGTTGAAGGTCTCGCCCGCCGTCACATAAGACACAAACAGCGCATGGATGCCGCCGGCCAGACCGGCCAGCGAACAAGACAAGGCAAACGCCATCAGCTTGTAGCGAAAGGTCGGTACACCCATGACCTCAGCAACGTCTTCGTCATCATGGATGGCAAACAAGCCTATGCCCAGTTTGCTGGCTTGCACCTTGTAGGCAATCAGCATGGTGGCCACAGCGCCGGCCAGTGCCATCAGGTACAGCGAGGATGGTGCGCTCGGGCCGATGGCCGGCACCGCCACCGCATTGAGGTAAATGCCCGGCCCGCCGTCAATGCGGGTGTTCAGCACAATGGTGCCCACCACAAAAGTGACCGCCAAAGTGAGCAAAGCAAACAACTCACCACGCACCGACTTGACCCGGAACACCACCACACCCAGGACCAGACCCAACAAGGCCGCCATCAGCGCGGCGGCCGGCAAAGTCCATAAAAAAGGCCAGTTCAAATTGGCAGCCAGGCCCGCCGAGGTGTACATGC
>JBIKHX010000035.1:0-11098 GCA_044361945.1 Polaromonas sp.
CCGCACATTCCGGGCGCTGGCGAGCTGCTGATTTTTTGCGCCGCCATGGCCGGTGCGGGCCTGGCCTTTTTATGGTTCAACACCCACCCGGCCCAGGTCTTCATGGGTGACGTGGGTGCGCTGGCGCTGGGCGCTGCTCTGGGCACCATCGCCGTGATCGTGCGCCAGGAAATTGTGCTGGCCATCATGGGCGGCATTTTTGTGGCTGAAGCCTTGTCCGTCATGCTCCAAGTGCTGTACTTCAAATACACCAAAAAGAAATACGGCAGTGGCCGGCGCATTTTGAAAATGGCGCCACTGCATCATCACTTTGAGAAAAGCGGCTGGAAAGAAACGCAAGTGGTTGTGCGCTTCTGGATCATCACCATGCTGCTGTGTCTGGTCGGTTTATCGACCTTGAAATTACGATGAAAAATTTAGCCGGTCAACAGGTTCTGGTACTCGGGCTCGGCGCGTCCGGCCTGGCGCTGGCACGCTGGTGCGTGCGCCATGGCAGCACTGTGACTGTGGCCGACACGCGCAGCACGCCGCCGCAGTTGACCGCCTTACAGCAGTTGTCCGGCGTGCGCTTTGTGGGCGGTGACTTTGCGGCACTCATGGCCGGTGGTGAAATCTTTGACTTGATTTTGCGCAGCCCTGGCCTGTCGCCCGATGACATTGCGCCTGTGCTGCTGGCAAGCCAAGACAAAGCGACGGCCTGGGGCAATGAGCTGAGCTTGTTTGGACAGGCCTTGCGCGAACTGGGTCAGGAGCCTGAGCTGCAAGCAGCGGCACAGGCTGAGTCGGTGCCTGCAGCTGATCCTGAAGTCGCAGAGCTGGAAACACCAGCCGGTTCAGCGCAGCATGAAGAATCAGACCAACCTGTTAATGCAGTGCTGCCCGAAGACGACGAGGGCGCGCTGGTGTTCCTGGTGCCGCCCCCTGTCTCATTGGCTTACCGCCCGCAGGTGATTGCGATTACCGGCACCAACGGCAAGACCACCGTGACCGCATTGACGGGCCAGCTGGTTCAGCGTGCCGGCAAAACGGTGGCCGTGGCCGGCAACATCGGACCGACATTGCTGGACACCTTGTCGGACTGCATGGACAGCGAAGCCTTGCCTGATGTGTGGGTGCTCGAGTTGTCCAGTTTTCAGCTGGAAGGTGTGACGGATTTTGAGCCCACCGTCGCCAGCGTGCTAAATATTAGCCAGGACCATCTGGACTGGCACGGCAGCATGGACGCTTATGTGCGCGCCAAATCGGCGGTGTACGGTCAGCATGGCGTGATGCTGCTCAATCGCCAAGACCCGCTGGTGATGCAAGCGCTACCGGCCGTTGAAAAGGCTGCCACCAAGGCATTTGGCAAATCATCCGCTAAAAACCGTGTGCCGGCGCGCAAAGTGCACACCTTCGGCACGGACATGCCGACCCAGCCCGGTGACTACGGCATTGAGAGTGTCAATGGCATGGCCTGGCTGGTGCGCGCCAGTCAAGCAGATGAAACCATCAAGCGCCGCCATGAAGAAGAAACTCCGCTGTATGTGCAGCGCCTGATGCCGGTTGACGCATTGCGCATACGTGGTCTGCACAATGCCGCCAATGCTCTGGCCGCTTTGGGACTGGCTGCAGCCGCTGGTTGTTCACTGGCGCCGATGTTGCATGGTCTGCGTGAGTACCGCGGCGAGCCGCACCGCATGGCTTCGGTCTTGGTGGTGCGCGGGGTCGAGTATTTTGATGACAGCAAGGGCACCAATGTCGGCGCCACTGCGGCAGCCCTGCATGGTTTGGGTCCCGAGCGCCGCCTGGTGCTGATCCTGGGCGGCGAGAGCAAAGGCCAGGATTTCACGCCGCTGGCGGCGCCGGTGTCGCGCTATGTGCGTGCCGTGGTGCTGATCGGTCGGGATGCGCCCTTGATCCGTGCCGTCCTGGAAAGCACAGGTGTTGAATTGCTGGCGGCTGACAGCATGGCGGCTGCGGTGGCGCTGGCGGCCGACCGGGCGCAGAACGGCGATGCGGTGCTGATGTCCCCGGCCTGTGCCAGCTTTGATATGTTTGACAACTACGGCCACCGGGCACAGGTGTTTTGTGATGCGGTGCAGGCACTTGCACTGGACGAGGGGGTCACGCTATGAGCGTTGCAGAGCGTCTGGTGTCCTGGTTCGGCGCCGGTGCGGCTGACCCAGACGCACTGCCTGTGCGAACCAGCATGGGCCGCGTCAGCAACGCAACGCCGGTGCGCCTGCTTGGCTTTGATCAGGCGCTGGTCGGCGTGACGCTGGCTTTGCTGATCTGGGGCTTGGTGATGGTGTACTCCGCCTCGATTGCCATGCCTGACAACCCGAAGTTTTCACAATATCAGCACAGCCATTTTTTGATGCGGCATTTGATGTCGCTGGGCCTGGCCCTGGTGATGGCGGTGGTGGTTTTTCAGGTACCACTGGCTGTCTGGGAAAAGATGGCGCCCTGGTTGTTCATTGCTTCGCTGGTGTTGCTGGTTTTGGTCTTGCTGCCTTTTGTGGGTAAAAGCGTTAATGGCGCGCGGCGCTGGATCTCGCTGGGCTTTATGAACTTTCAGCCTTCCGAACTGGCGAAATTTGCCGTCTTGCTTTACGCCGCCGATTACATGGTGCGCAAGATGGATGTCAAGGAGCGGTTTTTTCGCGCCGTGTTGCCCATGGCTGCTGCGGTGGCGATCGTCGGCGTCTTGCTTTTGGCCGAGCCCGACATGGGTGCCTTCATGGTGATCTCGGTGATTGCCATGGGTATTTTATTTCTGGGCGGAGTGAACGCCCGCATGTTTTTTGCCATCTCCACCGTGGTGGTGATCGCATTTGCATTGATGGTGGCGCTCAGCGACTGGCGGCGCGAGCGGATTTTTGCCTACCTGGACCCTTGGGACGCCAAGCATGCGCTCGGTAAGGGGTTTCAGTTGTCTCATTCCTTGATCGCCTTCGGACGCGGAGAAATATTCGGTGTCGGGCTGGGCGGCAGTGTTGAAAAATTGCACTGGCTTCCGGAAGCACACACCGACTTTTTACTGGCAGTCATCGGTGAGGAATTCGGTCTGCTCGGAGTGCTTGTCCTGCTGGGGCTTTTCATGTGGCTGACGCGCCGCATCATTCACATCGGCCGTCAGTCGATTGCACTGGACCGCTTGTTCCCCGGTCTGGTGGCCCAGGGCGTGGGTATATGGATCGGCTTTCAAGCATTCATCAACATGGGTGTGAACCTGGGCGCCCTGCCTACCAAGGGCCTGACATTGCCGCTGATGAGTTACGGCGGCTCTGCCATTTTGATGAACATGGTGGCCTTGGCCGTGGTGCTGCGCATTGACCATGAAAACCGCATCCTGATGCAGCGGGGAGGTCGCTAATGCGCCAGGCTCGTACTGCATTGATCATGGCCGGCGGCACGGGCGGTCATATTTTTCCGGGCTTGGCTGTGGCCCAGGCCTTGCTCGAACGCGGCTGGAACGTGCATTGGCTGGGCGGCAAAGGCCGACCCGGTCAGCCCAGCATGGAAAGCCAGCTGGTGCCGGCGCGTGGTATTGCTTTTGAAGCGATTGATTTTTCCGGTGTGCGCGGCAAGGGCCCTCTCACACTGGCTTTTTTGCCCATGCGACTGCTGCAAGCCTTCTGGCAAAGCATTCAGGTGCTGCGCCGGGTGCGCCCGGATGTGGTGCTCGGTCTGGGCGGCTACATCACCTTTCCGGGCGGCATGATGGGCGTGCTGCTGGGCAAGCCACTGATCTTGCATGAGCAAAACTCTGTCGCCGGCATGGCCAACCGTGTGCTCGCACAGGTGGCCGACCGTGTCTTTACCGCCTTTCCTGATGTGCTTCAAAATGCCCGCTGCGTCGGCAACCCGTTGCGCGCAGCTTTCACGCAGCAGCCGGCTGCCGCTGAGCGCTTTGCCGGTCGCAGCGGCCCGCTGAAATTGCTGGTGGTCGGTGGCAGTCTGGGCGCGCGCGCTCTCAACGAACTGGTGCCCAAGGCATTGGCCCTGATTCATCCTGCGCAAAGGCCGCAGGTCACACATCAAAGCGGCGCAGCGCAAATTGACGCCTTGCGCTCGAATTACGCCGCCGCCGGCGTGAGTGCCGAACTCACGCCTTTCATCGATGACACGGCGCAGGCTTTTGCCGATGCCGATGTGCTGATTTGCCGTGCCGGTGCCAGCACCGTGACCGAGCTGGCCGCTGTGGGCGCTGCCGCCGTGTTCGTGCCTTTTCCGGCGGCTGTGGACGACCACCAAACTGTCAATGCCCGTTTTTTGGTCGATGCCGGCGGTGGATGGCTGATGCCGCAAGCCGGTCTGACGCCCGAGGCGCTGGCCAGCCTCTTGCAAGGCATGGACCGCAGCAGCTTGCTCGAACGCGCGCAAGCGGCTGCCCGCTTGAAACAAATCAATGCCACGGCCAGCGTCGTTGCAGCCTGCGAGGAGTTGGCGTCGTGAAGCACGCAGTCAACAACATTCACTTCATCGGTCTGGGTGGTTCCGGCATGTCCGGCATCGCCGAGGTGCTGCACAACCTGGGCTACGTGATCTCCGGCTCTGATCTGGCCGACAGCGCCACGCTGCGCCGGCTGGCGGGTTTGGGCATCAAGACCTTTGTGGGCCATGCCGCGGCCAACCTGGCCAGCGTGGACGCCGTGGTGACATCGACCGCTGTGCGCGCTGACAACCCGGAAGTGCTGGCGGCCCGCAGCAAAGGCATCCCCGTGGTGCCGCGCGCGCTCATGCTGGCCGAGCTGATGCGACTCAAGCGCGGCATTGCGATCGCCGGTACACACGGCAAAACCACCACCACCAGTCTGGTCGCCTGCGTTCTGGCTGAGGCCGGTTTGGACCCGACCTTTGTGATCGGCGGACGCCTGAACAGCGCTGGCGCCAACGCCAAGCTGGGCGCGGGCGACTACATCGTGGTGGAAGCCGATGAGTCAGACGCCTCATTTCTCAATTTGCTACCCGTGATGGCGGTGGTCACCAACATTGACGCCGACCACATGGAAACCTACGGCCATGATTTCAACCGGCTCAAAGCCGCGTTTGTGGATTTTCTGCACCGCATGCCTTTTTACGGCACAGCGATTTTGTGTTCGGATGATGCGGCTCTGCGCGAGATCATGCCGCAGGTGTCCTGCCCGATCACACGCTACGGGCTGGGTGAAGAGGCGCAGGTGCGCGCCATCAATCTGCGCCACGTCAACGGACAGATGCATTTCACCGTGCAGCGGCGAAACGGCGTGACTTTGCCGGACTTACCGCTGGTGCTGAACCTGCCGGGCGAGCACAACGTGCTCAACGCACTGGCCGCTGTGGCCATTGCCGTGGAGCTTGATATTCCGGATGCGGCCGTGCAAAAAGCGTTGGCAGAGTTTCGCGGCGTCGACCGGCGTTTCCAGTCCTATGGCCAAGTCCAACTCAAGTCAGGCGGCAGCTGCACCGTGATTGATGATTACGGCCATCACCCGGTTGAGATGGCGGCGACCCTGGCAGCAGCGCGCGGTGCTTTTCCCGGCCGCCGTCTGGTACTGGCCTTTCAGCCGCACCGCTACAGCCGCACCCGCGACTGCTTTGAAGATTTCGTCAAAGTCATCGGCCTGGCCGATGCCGTGCTTTTGAGTGAGGTTTATGCCGCTGGCGAAGCGCCTGTTGTGGCGGCGACCGGCCGCGATCTGGCCCGCGCCTTGCGTGTGGCCGGCAAGCTGGAGCCGGTTTTTGTGGATGCCATCGAGGCCATGCCGCAAGCGATTCTCGACAACGCACGAGATGGTGATGTGGTGATGTGCATGGGCGCCGGCTCCATCGGGCTGGTGCCCGCCAAGGTGCTCACTCTGGGAGTTCAGCATGCCGGCTGATAGGACCCCAGCGCAAGCCATGGGCAAGGTGGCCGTGCTGATGGGCGGTGTGTCTGCCGAGCGCGATATTTCCCTCATGACCGGCAATGGCGTGCTGAAGGCTTTGTGCGCGCAGGGCGTGGATGCACACGCTTTTGACCCGGCAGTTCGTTCGCTCAGCGAGCTTAAGACAGAAGGATTTAAGCGCTGCTTCATTGCACTGCATGGCCGCTTTGGTGAAGACGGCACGGTGCAAGGCGCACTCGAATTGCTGGGCATTCCCTACACCGGCTCCGGCGTCATGGCCTCGAGTATGTGCATAGACAAGGTCATGACCAAGCGCATTTGGCTGGCTGATGGATTATCAACACCGCGCTATGTGCTGTTGCGCCGTGGCGCTTACACCGACGCCGATGTGGCTGCCGTGCCTGCTGCACTGGGATTGCCGTTGATGGTCAAACCGGCGCGCGAAGGCTCGTCAATCGGGCTGAGCAAAGTGGTCGCGGCCGAGCAGTTGAGCGCCGCAGTCGCGCTGGCCGCACAGCTGGACGCCGATGTGTTGTGCGAGCAGTTCATTGCTGGCGACGAAGTCACCTGCCCTGTGCTGGGTACCGGCGAGCAAGCCAAAGCCTTGCCTGTGATCCGGATCGTGGCGCCTGGAGGCAATTACGACTACCAGAATAAATACTTCACCGACACCACCCAGTACCTGGTGCCCTGCGGTTTGCCGGCCGGTGAAGAAGCCGCTATTCAGCAATTGGTGCTGGCGGCTTACCGCACGTTGAACTGCCGTGGTTGGGCACGTGCAGACGTCATGATCGACGCACGCACGCGCAAGCCCTATTTGCTGGAGATCAACACATCACCCGGCATGACCAGCCATTCGCTGGTACCGATGTCGGCTAGGGCCGCGGGTTTGAGCTATGAGGCGCTGTGCCTGAAGGTCCTGCAAAGTGCCGCATTGGACTACCCGGCGCAAAAGGCTGTCTTCTCCCCGCCTGGAGAGCGCACATGAAACGCCCGGTGCCCGTCTTTAATCCGCCGACGTTACCGCTGGACATCCGGCTGATGAACAACGGCTCAGTTGTTTTGATGGTGTTCTTCGCTGGCATGGTGCTGGCCGCCATGTTGTCCTGGTTGGCACGTCAGCCAGTGTTCAGTCTGAAGGCGATTTACATCGACAACGAGCTGGTGCACAACAACGCTGTCACCTTGCGCGCTAATGTGGCCCCCAAGCTGGCCGGCAACTTTTTTTCAGTGGATCTGGCGCGCACACGTGCCGCTTTTGAGTCCATACCCTGGGTTCGCCATGCGGTGGTGCGACGCGAGTTTCCAGACCGTTTGCGCGTGCAGGTTCAAGAGCATCAGGCGGTGGCCTTCTGGGGCGATGAAGCGGATACGCGACTGATCAACAGTGAGGGCGAAGTTTTTGAAGTCAACCAGGGCGATGTGGAAGCCGATGACCTGCCCTTGCTCAACGGACCCCAGGGTCAGGCTGCGCGGGTGTTGCAAGGCTATCGCCTGGTAACACCGCTGGTCGAAAAACTTGACACCAGTGTGAGCCAGTTGGAGCTCACGGGACGGGGCTCCTGGCGCGCCAGACTCGAGAGCGGTGCAGTCATTGAAATGGGGCAGGGCGAACCGGCCGACATCCAGGCGCGCATGCAGCGCTTTGTGGCCACGGTGAATCAGACCTCGTCCAAGTTCGGACGCGATCTGCAGTCAGCAGATTTGCGCTATGAAAACGGTTACGCATTGAAGTTACGCGGCGTCACGACAGTCGGTGAAGCGAGAAAAGACAGGAACTAAGGGTAGAAGAACTATGGCCAAAGAATACAAAGAACTGGTTGTCGGGCTCGACATCGGCACCAGCAAAGTGATGGTGGTGGTGGCCGAAGTGTTGCCGGGCGGCGAGCTCAAACTCGCCGGCCTGGGCATTGCGGCCAGCAACGGGCTCAAGCGCGGCGTCGTCGTCAATATTGACGCCACCGTGCAAAGCATCCAGCAGGCCTTGAAAGAGGCCGAGCTCATGGCCGATTGCAAGATCGGGCGGGTTTACACCGGCATAACCGGCAGCCATATTCGCGGTATCAACTCCAGCGGCATGGTCGCGGTCAAGGACAAGGAAGTCAGCCAGGCCGATGTGGCCCGCGTGATTGAGACCGCCAAAGCCATCAACATTTCGACCGACCAGCGCCTGCTGCTGGTGGAGCCGCAGGAGTTTGTGATTGACGGGCAGGATGTTCGCGAGCCGATTGGCATGAGTGGTATCCGGCTCGAGGCCAAAGTGCATATCGTCACAGGCGCGCAAAGCGCGGCTGAGAACATCATCAAGTGCGTGAGGCGTTGCGGCCTGGAAGTTGACCAGCTCATGCTCAACCCGCTGGCCTCCAGCTTGTCGGTGCTGACACAAGACGAGCGCGAACTTGGTGTGGCCATGGTCGATATCGGCGCAGGCACCACCGATGTGGCGATCTTTACCAACGGCGCGATCCGCCACACTGCCGTCATACCGATAGCCGGCGACTTGATCACCAGTGACATCGCCATGGCGCTGCGCACACCGACCAAGGACGCCGAAGACATCAAAGTTGAAAACGGCTATGCCAAACAACTGCTGGCCGATCCCGAGCGCCAGGTCGAAGTGCCGGGGCTGGGTGACCGCGGGCCACGCATGCTCAGCCGCCAGGCCTTAGCCGGTGTGATTGAGCCGCGCATCGAGGAAATATTTTCGCTGGTGCAGCAGGTCATACGTGACTCCGGTTGCGAGGAAGTGCTGTCCTCCGGCATCGTCATCACGGGCGGCAGTGCTGTTATGCCGGGCATGGTTGAGCTGGGCGAAGACATCTTTTTGAAGCCGGTGCGGCGCGGCATACCGCGCTACTCCAGCGCGCTGTCTGACATGGTGGCCCAAGCGCGTGCCGCCACGGTGATGGGCCTGCTCGAAGAAGCCCGCATGGCCCGCATGCGTGGTTACAAAGTTTCGCAAAAAGCCGGCAGCGTTCACAACGCTTTCGGTCGGGTTAAAGACTGGCTGGTGGGGAATTTCTGATGAAAAAATTAGCTGCTCAACGCTGTGCATCATCTTGCCCGACACATTCCGGCGGCGCTGACCCGCCTGGGTAATTCAATCAGCCACACGAATAAAAAAAGATCCCGAAAAATTAAGCAACTGCAACGAATACAGGAGGCTCCATGAGCATCGAAATGATTGAAACCGAAGAGTTCAACCAAGGCACCCAAATCAAGGTGATCGGCGTCGGCGGCGGCGGCGGCAACGCGGTTGAGCACATGATCCAGTCCGGCGTGCAAGGCGTCGAGTTCATATGCGCCAACACCGATGCGCAGGCACTGGGCCGTGGCACGCCCCACAAAACCATTCAGCTCGGTGGCAGCGGGCTGGGCGCTGGCAGCAAGCCTGACAAAGGCCGCGAAGCCGCTGAAATGGCGGTTGACGACATCCGCGAAGCGATTGCCGGCGCGCACATGCTGTTCATCACCGCTGGCATGGGCGGCGGTACCGGCACCGGTGCTGCGCCCGTGATTGCCCGTGTGGCCAAAGAGATGGGCATTTTGACGGTCGGCGTGATCACCAAGCCATTTGACTTTGAAGGCCCGAAACGCATGAGCAACGCCGATAACGGCCTGGCCGAGCTTGAGGCGAACGTCGATTCACTGATCGTCGTGTTGAACGAAAAATTGCTGGACGTGCTGGGCGATGACGTGACGCAAGACCAGGCCTTTGCCCACGCCAACGATGTGTTGAAAAATGCCGTCGGCGGCATCGCCGAAATCATCAATGTGCCCGGCCATGTGAACGTTGACTTTGAAGACGTGCGCACCGTCATGGGTGAGCCCGGCAAGGCCATGATGGGCACGGCTGTGTCCAGCGGCCCGGACCGTGCCCGCATTGCTGCTGAGCAGGCTGTGGCCTGCCCGCTGCTCGAAGGCATTGACCTCTCGGGTGCCAAGGGCGTGCTGGTATTGATCACGGCGGCCAAGGGGTCGCTCAAACTCAGCGAGTCCAAGATGGCCATGAACACCATCCGTGCTTACGCCTCACCGGACGCACATGTGATCTATGGGACGGCCTATGACGATGAACTCGGTGAAGAAATCCGCGTCACCGTGGTGGCTACCGGCCTGAGCCGTTTGCCGGTGCGCCGTGCGGCGCCACCATTGCAGGTGCTGCGCACTGGTACCGACAACCTGCCTGTGCTGAACGTTGCGGTGGGCCAAATGATGCAGCCGGCCAGCTTCAGCGACGGCAGCACCAATGTGCAGTCGATCAGCCCGGCGCAACCGGACTACGGCAACATGGCTACGCCCAGCGTGTGGCGCAACAACCGCACCCAAGCTGCCGCTAAAGTCGATGCCCTGGCTTCCGGCGGCATGGACGACCTGGACATACCGGCCTTTTTGCGCAAGCAGGCTGATTGATCGGGCAGCCCCAAAGCACTGAAGTTCCAAGTCCTTGCGCGAGCATGGTTCAAGCCATTTAAACTAGAACCATGCTCGCGCAAAGAACCCTCAAATCCCTGACCCGTGCGGTCGGCGTCGGCCTGCACAGTGGCCAGCGGGTAGAGCTCACGCTGCGCCCGGCCCCCGCCGACACCGGCATTGTGTTCAGGCGGGTTGATTTGCCGCAACCGGTTGACATTGCTGTTTCGGCACTGGCCGTCACCGACACGCGCCTGGCTTCGACCATCTCGGCCGGCAGCACCAAGGTGTTCACGGTCGAGCACCTGATGTCTGCATGTGCGGGTCTTGGCATTGACAATCTTTACATCGACATCACTGCCGAAGAAGTACCCATTCTGGACGGCTCGGCGGCCTCTTTTGTGTTTCTTTTGCAGTCGGCCGGTATTGAGCTGCAGAAAAGTCCGAAAAAATTTGTTCGTCTGCTGCAAGCCGTCGAGGTGCGCGAGGGCGAAGGCGCCGCCACCAAATGGGCGCGGCTGGCGCCTTACGATGGCTACAAGCTCAGTTTTGAAATCGACTTTGACCATCCGGCGGTGGACTCCACCGGCCAGCGGGTCGAGTTCGACATGGGCTCAGGCTCTTATGTGCGCGACATTGCGCGCGCCCGCACCTTTGGCTTCACCAAAGACGTCGAGATGATGCGTGCCAATGGACTGGCTCTGGGTGGCGGTCTGGACAATGCCATCGTCATGGACGACTACAAGGTGCTCAACAACGAAGGCCTGCGCTACAACGACGAGTTCGTTAAACACAAAATCCTGGACGCCATGGGCGACTTGTTTTTGCTAGGCAAT
>JBIKHX010000312.1:0-3318 GCA_044361945.1 Polaromonas sp.
TCTGAAAAGATTCGGAATGCGAAAAGCCACATTGAAAGCATCTGTCATGGCACTGGCGCCAAAGGTAGAAGCAATCAACAACTCCCGCGCCAAACCGGTGACCCGCGACAAGAGCGTGAAAAGCGATACGGTGGAAGCGGCTTTAAAAAGTGACACAGCCAGAGTTTAAGGGTCTGGCCGCCCCAAGGAAGATTCACCCCCTAGTGGGGCAGCGAAGTACACGCAGTGACTGAGCGTGGGGGCTGGCCAAAATCCCCGCCGGGCCGCCCCAAGGGGATTTGCGCCCCCTCGGGGGGCAGCGCAGCCACACGCAGTGGGCCAGTGTGGGGGCTGACATATAATCGTGGGCTTTGCTGCATCATCCACAGACTCCTTCCCAGGATTAAAGGAATTTATATATGGCTACTGCCAAACCCAAGAAAAAGAACCCACGACTTGCATCCGGACGCAAACGCGTTCGCCAGGACGTCAAGCTCAACGCTGCGAACACCTCGCTGCGCTCCAAATACCGCACCGCCGTCAAGAACGTTGAAAAAGCCGTTCTGTCCGGCGACAAAACCAAAGCTGCAGAGCTCTTTGCCAAAGCACAGAGCATTGTGGACACGGTGGCCGACAAAGGCATCTTCCACAAAAACAAGGCAGCTCGTGACAAGAGCCGCCTGTCCGCCAAGGTCAAAGCCCTGGCACTCCAAGCCGCCTAACTCGTTAGGCAAATCGCCCGGCTGTCACTTCGTGTGACAGCCGCCGTTTTGTAGGGTGCGCTGCAGCAGAGTGAAAAAACCGCCTTCGGGCGGTTTTTTCATGCCAATTCGAGAACCAGACTGCCCATCAGTTTTTGGGAGCGGTTTTGGGCGAGTCGTGCAGCAAACAAGCTTCGGCGACTTGCAGGCGGTTGTCTTTGGCAAAGTTGAGTGCGAAGTCCCAAGCCATGGGTTCTGCTTCGCGCAATTCGCTGTTCACCACCACGCACTTGACGTCGCCAATCAAGGTGGGGACGCACCAGGGAGAGTAAGTCAGGTGGCTGCCGGGCTGGGGTCCGCCGGGGCGGAACTGACTCATCACGCCACACAGACGATCGGCCCAGTCGCTGGGGCGAAAGGTCTTGCCTTCAAGGGTCAAGCCCTGAATGAAAATTTCTTTGGCGCTGCTGGAGACCATCGGTAGATGCTGCTTGAAGGACCGTTTGACGAGGCGCTGCAACCGGGTTGGCCGGCACTTGCTGCGCTGCACAATGAGTATATCTTATATAAGACTTAAGCCCTTGTCAGGCCAGGTCCGGGCGTGTGGACCTAAAATCAAAAATTGAGTCTTAAGTGAAAGCCCCGCCCGACCATGAACGCCGCCCTCCCCGTCCCCGTTGAAGCCGCTTCCCCGCACGTCATGAACACCTACGGCCGTCTGCCGCTGGCGCTCTCGCATGGACAGGGCTGCCGCGTCTGGGACGTCAACGGCAAGGCTTATCTGGACGCGCTGGGCGGCATTGCCGTCAACACGCTGGGGCATAACCACCCCAGGTTGGTGCCGGCGCTGCAAGACCAAATTAGCAAGCTGATTCACACCTCCAATTACTACCATATCCCGCTGCAGGAAGCACTGGCGGCCAAGCTGGTCGAGCTGTCGGGCATGACCAATGTTTTCTTTTGCTCTACCGGGCTGGAGGCCAATGAAGCCGCCCTCAAACTGGCGCGCAAATTCGGTCACGACAAGGGTATCGAGCGCCCAGAGATCGTGGTTTACGACAAGGCTTTTCACGGCCGCAGCATTGCCACGCTGAGCGCCACCGGCAATGCCAAAGTGCAAGCCGGTTTTGGCCCGCTGGTGGAAGGTTTCATCCGGGTGCCGCTCAATGATGTGCAAGCCCTGAAGAAAGCCACCGCCGGCAACTCCAACGTAGTGGCGGTTTTCCTGGAAGCCATTCAGGGTGAAGGCGGCGTCAACCCGGTTGACGTCGACTACCTGCGCGCTCTGCGAAAGCTGTGCGACGAGCAGGACTGGCTGCTGATGATCGACGAGGTGCAGTGCGGCATGGGCCGCACCGGCAAATGGTTTGCGCACCAGTGGGCCGGTATCTTGCCGGACGTGATGCCGCTGGCCAAGGGCCTGGGCTCAGGCGTGCCGATAGGCGCCGTGGTGGCCGGCCCCAAGGCGGCCAAGATTTTTGCACCGGGCAACCACGGCAGCACTTTCGGCGGCAACCCGCTGGCCATGCGCGCCGGGGTCGAGACCATCCGCATCATGGAAGAAGATGGCTTGCTGGCCAACGCCGTCAAGGTGGGCGATCACCTCAAAGCGGCTTTGCAGCGTGAACTCGGCGGCCTGACGGGTCTGAAAGAAATCCGTGGTCGCGGCCTGATGCTGGGGGTCGAGTTGACCATTCCTTGCAGCGAGTTGGTGGGCCGAGCCGCGGAAAAGGGTCTGTTGATCAGTGTGACTGCTGACAGCGTCATTCGCATGGTGCCCTCGCTGGTCATGACGACTGCCGAGGCCGATGAAGTGGTCAGCATTTTGGTGCCGCTGGTCAAACAGCTGATCAAGGAAAAGGCATGACAGCGCAACGCCACTACCTGCAGTTCAGCGATTTGACGGCCGGCGAATACGCTTACCTGTTTGAGCGCGCCGCGCTGATTAAGAAAAAATTCAAGGCTTACGAAAAACACCAGCCCATGGCTGACCGCACGCTGGCCATGATTTTTGAGAAAGCCTCGACGCGCACCCGCGTGAGCTTTGAAGCCGGCATGTACCAGCTGGGCGGCTCTGTGGTGCACCTGACCACCGGTGACAGCCAGCTGGGCCGGGCCGAACCGATTGAAGACAGCGCCAAAGTCATCAGCCGCATGGTGGACATGGTGATGATCCGCACCTACGAGCAAACCAAGATCGAGCAATTTGCAGCGCACTCGCGTGTGCCGGTCATCAATGGCCTGACCAACGAGTTTCACCCCTGCCAGATTCTGGCCGATATCTTCACTTACATTGAGCACCGCGGCTCCATACAGGGCAAAACGGTGGCTTGGGTGGGTGATGGCAACAACATGGCCAACACCTGGCTGCAGGCCAGCGAGATCCTGGGCTTCAAGGTACACCTGAGCACGCCGGGCGGCTACGAGGTGGACCAGTCGATTGCAGGCATCCGTTCAGCGCAAAGCTACGCGGTTTTCAAAGACCCCTTGCAAGCCTGCGCCGGCGCGGACCTGGTCACCACCGACGTGTGGACCAGCATGGGCTACGAGGCCGAAAATGAAGCCCGCAAAAAAGCCTTTGCCCAGTGGTGCGTAGACCGGGACATGATGGCTGCAGCCAAACCCGATGCCCTCTTCA
>JBIKHX010000313.1:0-3304 GCA_044361945.1 Polaromonas sp.
CAGCCAATATCGAGCACCCGCTTGCCCGCCAAGGGCACGATGTCGTCAATCCAGGCCAGGCGCAAGGGATTGATCTGGTGCAGGGGACGGAACTCGCTTTCGGTGTCCCACCAGCGGTGGGCCAGGTCAGAGAATTTGGCAAGTTCAGCGGGGTCGGCGTTTTCAGTGGGGTGCATGGAGCTGATTATCGTTGAGGCATAAAAAAACCGCGCCGAAGCGCGGTTTTTGACAAGCGATCCGCAGGGATTACTTGTTAGCGCGTGTACCAACGACTTCGATCTCGACGCGGCGGTTCTTGGCGCGGCCTTCAGCTGTTTTGTTGTCAGCGACGGGCTGCTTCTCGCCTTTGCCTTCGGTGTAAACACGGTTTTTCTCAATACCCTTGGTAACCAGGTAGGCCTTGACGGATTCGGCGCGCTTGACAGACAGCTTCTGGTTGTAAGCGTCGCTGCCCACGGAGTCGGTGTGACCGACAGCGATGATGACTTCGAGGCTGATGCCTTTGATCTTGCCGACCAGATCGTCAAGCTTGGCGCGACCTTCTGCTTTAAGGGCAGATTTGTTGAAGTCAAAGAAAGCGTCAGAAGCGTAGGTCACCTTGGTGGCGGCTACAGCTGGGAGAGCTGGGGCAGCTGGCCTTGCAACTGGGGCCGGTGCTGGGGCAGGAGCTGCAGCACGTGCTGGTGCTGGTGCTGGTGCTGGTGCTGGTGCTGGTGCGCGTGCTGCCGCTGGTGCTGGTGCTGGTGCTGGCTTTGGAACGATCGCGCCATCGCAGCCTATGGCAGCGGTTGCAGGTGTCCAGTTGCTGTTGCGCCAGCACAGGTCGCCAGCGCCGTTTTTCCAGGCCAGCTCGCCAGTGCCGTTCCTCCAGTTGTCAACTGTTTGTGCGCCGGCAGCGGTAACAAGCGCTGCAGAAGCAAGCAACAAGGCCACTTTATTGAGTTTGTTCATGGTAGTCCTCTAGAGAAATACAGCAGCTAGGCTGCGATTGCTGATCGATACGCCTGAAATGACCACCACCTCAAGCGTTACAACTATTGTGCCACACCTCAAATGGGGCTCCACTGAACTTAGCCCACCCAAAAAGCCCTTAGGCTTGGTCTGGTTCTTTTTATGTTGCTGGTGAGCCACAAAAGGTCGGCTGACACAAAGCCTTAAAATGACGGGTTAGCCAGATTCAGCCTCCGGGCTGCTTTGGCGCCCAATTTCAAGCATTGCGCTTATTTGCGACTTCTCTCAGGCCCTTCATGACCCAGTTTGCCAAAGAAACCCTCCCAATCAGCCTGGAAGAGGAAATGCGGCGCAGTTACCTCGATTACGCCATGAGCGTGATCGTAGGCCGCGCACTGCCGGACGCCCGTGACGGCCTCAAGCCAGTCCACAGGCGCGTGTTGTTCGCCATGCACGAGCTCAACAACGACTGGAACCGGCCGTACAAGAAGTCGGCCCGTATCGTCGGTGACGTGATCGGCAAGTACCACCCGCATGGCGACCAGTCGGTGTACGACGCCATCGTGCGAATGGCGCAGGATTTCTCTTTGCGCCACCTTCTGGTGGACGGCCAGGGTAACTTCGGCTCGGTGGACGGCGACAACGCGGCGGCCATGCGTTATACCGAGATCAGGCTGTCCAAGATCGCCCAGGAAATGCTGGCCGACATCGACAAGGAAACCGTTGATTTCGGGCCCAACTATGACGGCAGCGAAAAAGAGCCGCTGGTGCTGCCTTCGCGCATACCTAACTTGCTGATCAATGGATCGGGCGGTATTGCTGTGGGCATGGCCACCAACATTCCGCCGCACAACCTGAACGAAGTGGTGGACGCCTGCCTGCACATGCTCAAAAACCCCGAGGCCAGCATCGAGGATCTGATGGAGATCATCCCCGGCCCTGACTTCCCGACAGGCGGCATCATTTACGGCATCAATGGCGTGCGTGACGGTTACCGCACCGGACGCGGCCGCGTGGTGATGCGCGCAAAATGCCACTTTGAAGACATCGACAAGGGCCAGCGCCAGTCGATCATCGTGGACGAGCTGCCCTACCAGGTCAACAAAAAGACACTGCAAGAACGCATGGCAGAACTGGTCCATGAAAAGAAGATCGAAGGCATCAGCCATATTCAGGACGAGAGCGACAAGTCCGGCATGCGCCTGGTTATCGAGCTCAAGCGCGGCGAAGTGCCTGAGGTGGTGCTCAACAACCTGTACAAGCAGACGCAGCTGCAAGACAACTTCGGCATCAACATGGTGGCGCTGGTCAACGGCCAGCCCAAGCTGTGCAACCTCAAAGACCTGATCCAGGTGTTTCTGTCGCACCGGCGCGAGGTGGTGACGAGGCGCACCGTGTTCACGCTGCGCAAAGCGCGCGAACGCGGTCACGTGCTAGAAGGCCTGGCGGTCGCGCTGGCCAACATTGACGAGTTCATTGCCATCATCCGCAACGCGCCGACGCCGCCTGTGGCCAAAGCCGAGCTGATGCTCAAGCCCTGGGACAGCAAGCTGGTGCGCGAAATGCTCACCCGCACACGCGCAGACGGCGGCGTGGTCAACGCCGATGACTACCGCCCCGACGGCTTGGAAAAAGAGTTCGGCATGGGTGGTGACGGCCTCTACCGCCTGTCTGAAACGCAAGCGCAAGAAATTTTGCAGATGCGCCTGCAACGCCTGACCGGTCTAGAGCAAGACAAGATCGTCGTCGAGTACAAAGAAGTGATGGCCGAGATCGACGATCTGCTGGACATCCTGGGGCGGCCCGAGCGGGTTGCCACCATCATTGGCGACGAGTTGACTGTCGTTAAAAACGAATTCGGCCAGACCAAGCTGGGTGCGCGCCGCAGTTTGATCGAACACAGCTCTTTTGACCTGAGCACCGAAGACCTGATCACGCCCACCGACATGGTGGTGACCTTGTCGCACCTGGGCTACATCAAGAGCCAGCCTTTGAGTGAATACCGTGCGCAAAAACGCGGTGGGCGCGGCAAACAGGCCACCGCGACCAAAGAAGATGATTGGGTGGACCAGCTCTTTATTGCCAACACGCACGACTACATTTTGTGTTTCTCTAACCGCGGCCGGCTGTACTGGCTCAAGGTTTGGGAAGTGCCAGCCGGTTCGCGCGGATCGCGCGGCCGTCCCATCGTCAACATGTTCCCTTTGCAAGAAGGCGAAAAAGTCACGGTGGTATTGCCGCTGACTGGCACCAACCGCAGTTTTCCGTCGGACCACTACGTTTTCATGTCGACGTCCATGGGCACCGTCAAGAAGACGCCGCTGGACGACTTCAACAACCCGCGTAAAGCCGG
>JBIKHX010000314.1:0-3298 GCA_044361945.1 Polaromonas sp.
CAAAGTCGACTCCAGATCAATGCCTGCATCAGGCAGCAAGGTGTTGAGCGCCACCAGCAAACCGCTGCCGGTGGCCGTGCCTCTTTGCAACTGAAATCGGTCAATAGAAGCGATCAAATCTTCTTTGTTATCGGTGATTTGTTGCACCAGTTGTGCATTGCCAGCAAAAGAAACAATACCAACACGCACATCCGGCGGGAGCTCTTGTAAAAAAGCTTTCACTGCAGCCTGAGATGCCTCAATACGACTGGGCTTGACATCTTGCGCCAGCATGCTGCGCGAGACATCCATGGCCAGCACCAGCGTCAGGTAATCTGCCGGGAGCACCACTTGGGCGCTTGGGCGCGCAGCACCAATCAAAGCGGCAGCCAATGCACTTAGCAACAAGGCGGGGGGAATATGGCGACGAAAGCGCTGGCCTTTTCCCATGGCCGGCAGGATGAGTGAGAGCGATGGGTAAATCACGGCCACTTTGCGTCGACGACGCAGCATCCACCTGTAGCCGAGCAACAACACAGGCAAGAGCAGCAAGGACCAAAGCGCATCGGGCCAAAGAAAATGCATCTTCTTCAGGGGACTTCGTGGATGACACGGCCACTGTATCACCGCTGGCTGTGATATGGTTTATGGCATGAAACGCGCCGCGCTTTACAGCAGTCGTCCCGCACTTCGGTCCGCTGCCCCCGATTCATTCTCACCGGCTGACGCATCGCCGTCCCCGGTTCCACTGTCCCGTTGGCGCGTCTGGCAACGTCACCCTCAGGTGGCGCTTTTTTTTGCCGGCGTGTTGACGGCCACCGCCATTTTTGGGGTCTTGCTGCTCAGCATGCCCTCGCAGCGCGCACTCACACAAGACGACATCAATGCCGCCGTGCTGCACACACTGAGCACGCAAGAATTACCCTCACGCGCAATGCGTGCGGCCCAAACCATCGGCCCATCGGTGGTGCGCGTGCGTGGGTTTTCAGACGACCCCAAAGACCCCAAGGGTGAAGAAAAACAAAATGGTGTGGGTTCGGGCGTGGTCATCAGTGAAGAGGGCGTGATCCTCACCAACTTGCATGTGGTGCAGGGCTCCAAAAAACTCATGGTCACTTTTGCCGACGGCTTTGAAGCGGAGGCCACCGTGGTCGCCGTGCAACCTGAAAACGATCTGGCTGTCATCAAAGCCGTCAAGATTCCGGACGACTTGCAACCGGCCACCCTGGGCAGCACCGGTAAGCTGATGCCGGGTGACGAAGTGGTGGCGGTGGGCTTTCCCTTTGGCATTGGTCCTTCTGTTTCTGCTGGGGTGATTTCAGGCATGAACCGGGAATTTCGCAATGAAGGTGCGTCGGTCTTGCGGGGACTGATTCAGTTTGACGCCGCCGCCAACCCGGGTAATTCGGGCGGGCCGCTGGTGAATATGTCGGGCGAAGTGATTGGCGTAGTCACAGCCATTCTCAATCCCACCAGCGCACGAACCTTCATCGGCATTGCTTTTGCAGCCACCATCGAGAGCGCCGGCACGGCCTTGGGCGTTCCACCGTTTTAATTTTTTTGAGAAAGCGAGCAGCACATGGATCAGTCTTCGCAAACCTGGAACCGCGCTGGCATCGCACCGGCATCTCCTGACACGGCCGCCCTGATGGAGCGTGTGCTCTATGAAGTCAAGCGCGTGGTGGTCGGGCAAGACCACTTTCTCGAGCGCATTTTGGTGGCCATCCTGGCGCAAGGCCATTTGCTGATTGAAGGCGTCCCCGGTTTGGCCAAAACGCTCACCGTCAACACGCTTGCACAAGCGGTGCAGGGTGTTTTCAAACGAGTCCAATTCACCCCCGACCTGCTGCCGGCCGACTTGGTAGGAACGCGCATGTTCAACCAACGCAGCAGTGAATTCAGCACCGTGCTGGGCCCGGTGTTTGCCAACCTGCTGCTGGCCGACGAAATCAACCGCGCACCGGCCAAGGTGCAAAGTGCGCTGCTAGAAGTCATGCAGGAGCGACAGGTCACCATCGCTGGCGAGACGCACAAAGTGCCGCGCCCCTTTCTGGTGATGGCCACTCAAAACCCGATCGAGACCGAAGGCACCTATCCCTTGCCTGAAGCGCAGGTTGACAGGTTCATGATGAAGGTCCTCATCGGATACCCGTCGGAAGAAGAAGAGTTCGTGATCGTGCAGCGTGTCACCGGCGTCCCCGTGGTGGTGTCAGCGGTGGCCACCACGGAGCAGTTGATGGCTTTACAAGCGCAGTGCCGGCTCAGCTATGTGGACCCGGCGCTGATCATGTACGCGGTGCGACTGGTGTCGGCCACGCGCGACCCCGCGCGCTTCGGCTTGCCTGATCTGGCGCGCTACATCACCTTCGGTGCCAGCCCGCGGGCCACCATTTCACTCATCGAAGGTGCGCGCGCTCTGGGTTTTTTGCGTGGTCGTCCCTACGCCCTGCCGCAAGACGTGATCGATCTGGTGCCCGACGTGCTGCGGCACCGTTTGGTGTTGTCTTACGAGGCACTGTCCGCCGGCATGAGTGCAGAGGACATCATCATGAAAATCCTGCAGACCATCACGCCCCCGGACAAACCACTGGACTCGCATGTTCACGTTTCTGCGACGTCGCCTCACTGAACGCGCTGAACGCGCTGAACGCGCCGCAGGTCAGCAAGCCGCGCCGGGCCGAGAAGTCCAGGCCAAAGATCCGGCGCGTCCCGACCCGCAACAGGTGCTGCGGCGTTTAGAGTGGACAGTCATCAAGCGCCTGGATGGTCAGTTGCAGGGCGACTACCGCAGCCTGTTTCGGGGCGCTGGTTTGGTGCTGGCAGATTTGCGCGAATACCAGTCACACGACGACGTTCGTCACATCGACTGGAACGTCACGGCGCGCATGCAAACGCCGTATGTGCGTGAGCACCAGGAAGACCGTGAAGTGGCGGCCTGGTTTTTGGTTGACATGTCGGGCTCGGTGCACTTTGGCTCAGGCGCTGTCAGCAAACGTCAGTTGGCAGCTGAGGCCGTGACGGTGCTGGCGCGCCTGCTCTCGCAGCATGGCAACCGGGTCGGGGTCATGCTGTTTTCAGGTACTCAGGTGCGTGCCGAAGTGGTTGTCCCGGCGCGCTCAGGAAGGCGTCACTTGCTGCACGTGCTGCAACTCATGCTGAGCGATCTGCCCACTGCGGGCACGCGGCCAACGGCCGGCGCGACGACCGATTTGCGTGTGTTGTTGTCTCAAGCTCAAGCGGTGATCCGCCGACGCGCCAGTATTTTTTTGGTGTCGGACTTCATCACACAACCCGACTGGCACGCTTCACTGAGTCAATT
>JBIKHX010000315.1:0-3288 GCA_044361945.1 Polaromonas sp.
ATGTGCTTCAAATGGAACTTGCAACCGAACGTTTTGCCCGCCATTTGAACAGCCTGCGCCAGTCGCCATGAAAGCCTGCCGCTTCAGTGTCAATGCGTGGAGGACTGAGCCATGAAATTTCGCCAACGTCCGATCGACGAGCCCGAAATCAACCTCATCCCTTTCATTGATGTGTTGCTGGTACTGTTAATTTTTTTGATGCTGTCAACCACGTACAGCAAGTACACGCAGTTGCAGATTCAACTGCCCGTAGCGAACACTGAAGCTGCCCGAAAGCGCCCGCAGGAAGTGGTGGTGGCCGTCAGCAGTGACGGGCGTTATGCCGTCAACAAAGCGGTGCTTAACGGGCGCAGCCTGGACACAGTGGCTGCGGCCTTGCGCGCCGCCAACCCCGGCGGTCAGGAGACAGTGTTGATCATCAGCGCGGATGCGGCGGCCAGCCATCAGTCTGTCGTGTTGGTGATGGAGGCGGCCCGAAAAGCTGATCTTTCGCGCATCACCTTTGCCACCCAGAGCACTTCCTCAGGCAAGCGCTGAGCGCCCGGCACTTCAAAACCTTGATGTCAGCCCTGTCCCAGACCCTGCAACACGCCTGGATGAAACGCGGCTGGCTGGCACGCCTGCTCTGGCCGCTGTCCCAGCTTTACGGGGCGCTGATCGGCATCAGGAGATGGCTGTTTGAACACCATTGGCTGAGCGCCTACACGGCGGACGTTCCTGTGGTGGTGGTGGGCAATCTGGTTGCCGGTGGCGCTGGCAAGACACCACTGGTGATGGCCATCGTGCAGCACCTGCAGGCCGCTGGCCGGCGCCCCGGCGTGGTCTCACGCGGTTATGGACGGCTGGACCAGACTTGCCTGGAGGTGCTACCGCACATGCCAGTCAGGCTGTGCGGCGATGAGCCGCTGTTGATCAAGCAGCGCACCGGCGTGCCGGTGTTTGTGGCCCGCCGCCGCAGCCATGCACTGCAGGCCCTGCTGGCGGCCTATCCTGACATCGACCTGGTCATTTGCGACGACGGCTTGCAGCATTACGCTTTGCGCCGCGATCTGAATATTGCCGTCTTTGATGACCGCGGCCTTGGCAACGGCTGGCTGCTGCCTGCCGGCCCGCTGCGCGAAGTCTGGCCTCAGCCCCAGCACCCTTTGACAGCCAAGGGCCCCCAATCTGTAGCGCCTGTGCATCTGACACTGCACACTGGCCGTCAGCCTGCGTTTGCCGGCTTCCAGTCCAGCCGGAGTTTGGCGCATGAGGCGGTGGCCGCTGATGGCACCCGCGTACCGCTGCAAAGCCTGCAAGGTGAAGACCTGACAGCGCTGGCTGCCATCGCCAACCCCGGGGCATTTTTTGACATGTTGCGCCAGCAGGGCTTAAGGCTCACCCGGACGCTGGCCCTGCCGGACCATGACGCACTGTCCGGCGTGCCCATTTGGGACCAGCGCCAGCGTCTGCTGTGCACTGAAAAAGACGCTGTCAAACTGTTTGAGCACTACCCGCAGGCCAGCTTGATGTTGCTGGCTGTACCTTTGGTATTTACACCGGAGCCGGATTTTTTCCAGGCGCTGGACGAGCGCCTTCTTCCCTTGCTTTCTACATTACCATCCAGCCATGGACACCAAACTTCTTGAACTGCTGGTCTGCCCCGTGACCAAAGGCCCGCTCGAATACCAACGCGACAAGCAAGAGCTGATTTCCCGCAGCGCACGCCTGGCTTATCCGGTGCGCGACGGCCTGCCCGTGATGCTCGAAAATGAAGCCCGCGCCCTCAGCGACGAAGAGCTCGGACTTTGATCACGCCTCTTAATCCGGCCGACCGGGAAGCCCTGCGCTTCACGGTTTTGATACCGGCCCGGATGGCTTCAACCCGTCTGCCGAACAAGCCCCTGGCCGAAATCAACAAGCTTCCGATGGTCGTGCGGGTAGCGCAGCGTGCCGCCTTGAGCAGCGCCGCCCAGGTGGTGGTGGCCACAGACAGCCCGGTGATCATTCAAGCCTGCGAAGAACATGGCGTGCACGCAGTGCTCACGCGCGCCGATCACCCCAGCGGCAGCGATCGCCTGGCCGAAGCTTGTACGCTGCTGGGCTTGCACGCTGAAGAGGTGGTGGTGAACGTTCAGGGCGACGAACCACTGATCGACCCGGCCCTGATCAACGCCGTGGCCCAGCTGCTACAAGAGCGCCCGGACTGCGCCATGAGCACGGCAGCCCATGCCATCGACCAGCTGGCTGATTACCTCAACCGCAATATTGTGAAAGTCGTTCTGGATGCACGCAACACCGCGCTTTACTTCAGCCGTGCGCCCATCCCCTTAGGCCGCGACTTTGAAGGCACCGCCTGGTGGCGTGCATCAAGCATGCCGCCGCCCTTGAGGCATGTGGGCATTTACGGCTACCGCAGTGGGTTTTTGTGCGAGTTTCCGTCCTTGCCGCAAGCGCCCCTTGAGCAGCTCGAATCCTTGGAGCAGTTGCGCGCACTTTGGCACGGTCACCGTATCGCGGTTCACATCACGCAAAACCCGCCCGGGATGGGCGTAGACACCCCCGAAGACCTGGCCCGGGTGCGCAGTTTACTGGCAGACCCACCCTGACCCTGTCGCAGGCAAGGATTGCCCAGACGGTCAGCAATTTTCTAAGGCCTGCATGCTATCCTTGAGACGATAAATAAACGGGCCAGCTTTGAGGCCAATTAAAACGAGACAACGAAGGCTTGCGCAAGGCGGCCGGGCGCAGATTTACCTGAAAGCGAGGACATCCATGAGACTGATACTACTGGGAGCCCCAGGTGCGGGCAAAGGCACACAAGCCACCTTCATTTGCCAGAAATACAGCATTCCTCAAATCTCCACGGGTGACATGTTGCGCGCCGCTGTCAAGGCCGGAACCCCGCTGGGCCTGCAAGCCAAAAAAGTCATGGACGCCGGTGGCCTGGTCAGCGATGATCTGATCATCAACCTGGTTAAAGAGCGCATTACCCAAGCAGATTGCGCCAAGGGCTTTTTATTCGATGGTTTTCCCCGAACCATTCCGCAAGCTGACGCCATGAAAGCGGCCGGCGTCAAGATTGATTACGTGCTGGAAATTGACGTGCCTTTTGAGGCCATCATTGAGCGCATGAGCGGACGCCGCTCGCATGCTGCTTCCGGACGCACCTACCATGTCAAGTACAACCCGCCCAAAACCAGCGGCGTGGACGACGTCACTGGTGAGCCCCTGATCCAGCGCGAAGACGACAAAGAAGAAACCGTGCGCAAACGCCTGGAGGTCTACAGCGCCCAGACCCGACCTCTG
>JBIKHX010000316.1:0-3283 GCA_044361945.1 Polaromonas sp.
TCCATTCAGAAGCAATGCGCAGCCGGGCTTCGCGCATGAAGGCCGGGGCATAGGTGAACTGCAGGTTTTGCGGGTAAGAACCCGCCAGCACCACTTCACCGCCGGGGCGAATTTTTTGTATCAATTGATCCAGGATGGAAGCGTCTCCGCTGACGTCGTAGATCGCCTGGTAATCGTGGCGTGTATCTTCTTCTGGCCGGATCACTGTGTAGCCATCGCCGCCATGCATCAGCCCGGCTTGCGTTTCCCAAACAGTCGGTGCTGCGCAACCAGCGGCAACGGTGAGCCGGGCCAGCAAACGTCCCATGACGCCGTGGCCAATGATGAGGTCAGGGGGGTTGAAAGGCTTTTGCTGGCCGCCGCCGGAAACAGCGTGGTAGGCCGTGGCAGCCAAGGCCAGCAAAACGGCCTCAGAACCCAGTTCGTTGGAAACCGGCACTAACGCTTGGTCAGACACCACCAAACGAGACGCTGCGCCGCCATACAGGCTGCGCACACCGGTAAAGCAATTGGCGCCAGGAACAAAAACCGTTTGACCCTCTTTGAGCTTGCTGCCAGCGGCGGCCTTGACAACCTGCCCTACGGATTCGTAACCGGGCACTAGGGGGTACATGCCTTGCATGGCCTGGATGCTGCCATCCCACAACATGCGCTCTGTGCGGGTGCTGATACCGCTGTATTGGACTGCCACTTCGACTTGACCGTCCTGCAGCTGCGGCAACTCTAGCGCCTGCAGAGACATGTGCCCGGGGTCATCAAAAACGACTGCTGTTGATTTCATATCTGTATTCTTAAGCTTACACACTAAAGTGTCAAATTAGATTTACATTATTTCTTCAAATCTAGGGTAATCACTTAGCTTTGAGCCCCAGCAGCAGCTGGGCATGGATGGGCATGGTGTTGTTCACACGCTGTACATCGGCAAAGCCGGCCTGGGTCATCAATCGCATCAACTCTTCCGGCGTTCTCAGGCGGCCAGCGCCCATGGCCAGCAGATAAAAATGAAAGTAAGCGTCTGTTTGCGTTGCACCCGGATTGAACTCAGAGCGGGTTTGCGCCATAGGCTCAGCCAAGAGCAGCACGCCGCCCGCTGGAAGTGCTGCGTGAATTTTTTGCAACAGTTGCTTGACCACCTCGTCCGGGTGGTCGTGGGCCACGCGCACCAAGGTCACCAAATCGGCGCCTTGCGGCAAGGCATCGTGTAAAAAATTGCCGGGATGCAGGCTTGCTCTATCGCTCAAACCTTTGGACTTGAAATTGGCGCCCGCCAACTCCAGCACCGGCGGCAAATCAAATAGCTTTAACTGCAAGTGCGGCGCATGCACAGCCAGTTCGCTGGTGAACCGGCCCTTGCCGGCACCTACATCCAAAACGCAGCGGTGGTCTGCGAATGAATAGGACGACAAGATCTCTTGAACCACAAACCCTTGCGATGCGGCCATCAAATCCGAATAGCGCTGGAATTTCTCGCTGGCCACACGCTCAGCCGCTTGAGCGTCATGCGCATAGGGCCAGTACTCAGCCATGCCACCTTGCCAAGCGTTCTGCAAAAAACCGATGGGGTCTTGCATGTCGCAATACAGCAAATGATTGTGCTCAATCATGGCGCCAATGCCCTCGTGCACCGCCAAAGGAACGCCCAGCGGCCCCAGGCCGAAACGCGATTGACTGCGGCACTCCAGCAAGCCCAGAGAAACGGCAGACAAGAGCAAGCGTTGCAAGACCGGCTCAGGCACTTTCACACGCTGCGCAATTTGCTGCAAATCTGCCGGTGCCTGATGCAGCTGCTTGAACAAGTCCAAGCGCAAACAACCCAGCATGACCTGGGTGTAGACAAAGCCGGACATCAGGTCAAACAGTTTTTGCGTACGCCGCCGCACGATCCAGCGCGTCAAGGGGTTCTTCAAGGACCACTGGTACAGGGCGGGGCTGGCGTACAAACGCTCCAGACGCTGCAATAAACGGTCACGCCAGGAGGTGACATCCCGGAACGCATAGGGGACGCTGGTGAGGTCCATGGGCTGTGTCATTGCAGGCTTTGGGGGTTTAGCGGGCGGCCGCTGAACGCGTTGCCGGGGCTTTGACCGGCAGCACAGCCGCTGCTGGTTTGCGGTAGCCTTCACTCATGGACTTGGGCACCAGGCGCTCAGACTCCAGCAGCACCAACTGCCCCAGCATGTCACGGTGCGTGCAATCCGGAATGGCATCGCCGGCTTGCTTGATCAGCGCGTCAAAGTGGGCGATCGCACCCTCCAGACCCATCGCTTGGGCAGAGCTGGGCCGGTCGTTGAGTGTGTCCTGGCCAGCCGGTTTACCCAAGCTGGCAATGTCGCCCAGCACATCACGAATGTCATCGGCCACTTGATAAGCCTCGCCCAGAAACGCGCCCAAGGGCGCCCAGGGCTCGCAGGCGCGACCGCTGGCAATAGCGCCCGCACAGGTTGCCGAAACAAACAAGGCACCGGTTTTAGAGCGCTGGTATTGCGCCAAATCTGCAGCTGTTTCGCACTCCCAGGCTTGACCCGCCACGATGCCACCCGGCAGGCCTACGCCGCGCGACAGGTTGTCCATCAACATGATCAGGCGTTCGGGGTGTTGGCGACCCGCCTGCAACAGAACCTGGTAAGCCATGACGATCAAACCGTCGCCGGACAACAAGGCCAAGGGCTCGCTGAAGGCTTTGTGAACGGTGGGGCGTCCACGGCGCACATCGGCGTTGTCAAACGCGGGCATGTCATCGTGCACCAGGGAAGCACAGTGCATAAGCTCCAAAGCCACCGCAGCCGCATTCGTGAGCTCTGGTGCATCGTCACCGCAGGCAGTGGCCACCGCCATGCAGAGCTGGGGGCGTATTCTGGCCCCGCCGGAAAACACGGCGTGCTGCATGGCAGCCTGCAACCGGGGCGGCGCTCCCACACCGGCGGCAGCTTGAAAGTGTGACTTCAGCGCCTCTTCGGCTCGCTTCAATAGACTCATAACACCCCCTTGTTTGAGGAATCCGTCAGAGAAAAATGACAGATCTGAGTGTCAATATATCACCACACAAAACAATGTCAATATGGGTTGACACCAGCGGGCGACGCGCCCGCCAAAGCGGCCCTGAACCGCAGGCAGAGCTCGTAAAAGCCATGGGCACGCAGTGCCTTTTGATACATTAGTTCCTGCTAATTCGAACCCGGTGCAACGCCATGTGCGCCAAGGTACCCCCACGGGGGGCTGCCTTGCATCAGCCAATGAATATCCTCGCAACAAGGGAAAAAATGACTTTCAAGGCCTCCATCAC
>JBIKHX010000317.1:0-3265 GCA_044361945.1 Polaromonas sp.
GGTTGCAGACCGTAATAGGCCAAGGCGATCAGGCTGTGAAACCATAAATCAGCCACCTCACCCACCAGCTTGCCCTTTAACTCGGGGGTCGCACCGCCACGATCAATGTCTTTGGCCGCCATCACAGTTTCAGTGGCTTCTTCACCGATTTTTTTGAGAAAGGCGTCCGGCCCCTGGTCCAGCAAGCGGGCCACATAACTTTTGCCCGGGTCGCCGCCATGAGCCACTTTTCGGCTTTCAATCACCAGCGCCAGGCGTGCCAGAGAGTCATTGCTTGTCATGGTCATTTTTTGTAGATGGTTTGCGGGTCTTTGAGCACGGGATCGGCCACACGCCATTGCCCGTTTTCATACCGGTGGAAAAAACAGCTGTGACGCCCCGTGTGGCAGGCAATCGCGGGACCGCTTTCCTGGCCCAGCTGGCTGACTTTGAGCAAGATCACATCGTTATCGCAGTCCAGCCTGATGTCATGCACGGTTTGCACATGGCCGGACTCTTCGCCCTTGCGCCAAAGCCGCGCACGCGAGCGGCTGAAATACACCGCCCGCCCGGATTCAGCTGTTTCCTGCAAGGCCTCGCGGTTCATCCAGGCGAACATCAGCACGTCCCCCGTGGCGGCCTCTTGGGCGATCACGGGAATCAGGCCCCGTTCGTCCCAGCGAACTTCATCTAACCAGTTCATGCCCGCTATTGTCGGTGATCGGGAACAAGCAGCGCCAGAGCCCAGAAAGCGGCTCAGAGGCGAACCGGAATGCCGCGCTCGGCCATGCGCTGCTTGGCCTGCTGCACGGTGAATTCACCGTAGTGAAAAATGCTGGCGGCCAGCACGGCATCGGCGCCGCCGAGCTGGATACCGTCGGCCAGATCGTCCAGATTGCCGACGCCGCCCGAGGCGATCACCGGCACGCTCACCGCGCCGCTGACAGCGCGAGTGAGCGCCAGGTCAAAGCCGGATTTGGTGCCATCACGGTCCATGCTGGTGAGCAATATTTCACCGGCGCCGCGCCGCGCCATCTCGCTGGCCCAGGCCACGGCGTCCAGACCGGTGTTCTTGCGCCCGCCATGGCTGTAAACATCCCAGCCGGGGCCGCGCGTCAAGGCTTCTTCGTCAGAGCGGCGCTTAGCGTCGATAGCGACCACAATGCACTGCGCGCCGTAACGCGCCGAGGCGTCTTCAATCACCTGCGGGTTGGCCAGCGCGGCCGAGTTGAAGCTGGTCTTGTCAGCGCCGGCATTCAGCAGGCGCCGCACATCCTCAACGGTTCGCACACCGCCACCCACCGTGAGCGGAATGAAGACCTGCGAGGCCACCGCCTCGATGATGTGCAGGATCAGGTCGCGGTCGTCGCTGGTGGCCGTGATGTCCAGAAAAGTCAGCTCGTCGGCGCCTTGGTCGTTGTAGCGCGCGGCGATTTCGACCGGGTCACCGGCGTCGCGCAGCGCGAGGAAATTGACGCCCTTGACGACCCGCCCGCCGGTCACATCCAGGCAGGGGATGATGCGTTTGGCGAGCATCAGGCTTTAGCCGTTGAGCTCGTCAGCGCGGGTCTGCGCAGCGGCAAAATCCAGGTCGCCGCTGTAAATAGAGCGGCCGCAGATCACGCCTTCTACGCCTTCTTCTTCGACGGCACACAGCGCGTCGATGTCAGCCATGTTGGACAGGCCGCCCGAAGCGATGACCGGAATGCTCAAGGCCTGGGCCAGCTTGACGGTGGCCTCGATGTTGATGCCGCTGAGCATGCCGTCGCGGCCGATGTCGGTGTAAATGATGGATTCAACACCGTAGTCCTCAAACTTCTTGGCCAGATCGACCACCTCATGGCCGGTCAGCTTGCTCCAGCCGTCGGTGGCGACCTTGCCCTCTTTGGCGTCCAGGCCGACGATGATGTGGCCGCCAAAAGCGGTACAGGCGTCTTGCAAAAAGCCGGGGTTTTTGACGGCAGCGGTACCGATGATGACGTAGCGCAGGCCTGCATCCAGGTAGCGCTCAATGGTGTCAAGGTCGCGAATGCCGCCGCCGAGCTGGACATCCACTTCACTACCGACTTCCAGCAGGATCTTGCGGATCGCCGCTTCATTTTTGGGTTTTCCGGCAAACGCGCCATTCAAATCCACCAGGTGCAGTCGCCGCGCGCCCTTATCGACCCAGCTGCGCGCTATGGCCGCAGGATCTTCGCCGAAGGTGGTGGACTGGTCCATATCGCCCTGTTTAAGGCGCACACACAGGCCGTCCTTCAGGTCAATCGCAGGGATGAGTAGCATGTTTCGTCAAAGATGAAAAAAGAGTCAAGGCTGCCAATGCAGAAAATTACGGTACAGGGCCAGCCCTTGCTCAGCGCTTTTTTCAGGGTGGAACTGGGTTGCAAAAATATTATCCCGCGCCAGCGCCGCTGTGAAGCGCCCACCGTAGTCAGCTTCACCGGCAGTGTGGCGCGCATCAGACGGCTGGGCGTAGAAACTGTGTACAAAATAGAAATAGGCGCCGTCTGGAATGCCGCGCCAAAGCGGGTGCGGATCGGCCGGGGCCTGTGCGCAGCCCTGAAAAACCCGGTTCCAGCCCATTTGCGGCACTTTGAAGCGGCTGCCATCGGGTTGCACTCGGCCTGCCAGGTCAAATTTAAGGACTTCGCCGGCAAACAGCCCCAGCGCAGGGGTGCCCACCCCGGCCTGCCCTTCCTGGCTGTGCTCCAGCAACATCTGCATACCCACGCAAACACCGAAAAGGGGTTTATGGGCCGCAGCGTGCAGCACCGCCTGGCGCAAGCCGGACGCGTCGAGCTCGTGCATGCAGTCGCGCATAGCCCCCTGCCCCGGCAGCACCACGCGGTCAGCGTCCAGCACATCCTGAACCTTGGCGGTGACGATCACCTCAAAACCGGTGCCACGGGCCACATGGGTCAGCGCCTGGGACACTGAACGCAAATTGCCCATGCCGTAATCGACAACCGCGACTTTTTTCAAAACAGTCATGTGCGCATCAGGTGCTGCAGATCAGGTCGTGCAAGTTCAGAGCGAACCCTTGGTCGAAGGGATCACGCCGGCCATGCGCGGGTCCAGCTCAAGCGCCATGCGCAGGGCACGGGCAAAGGCCTTAAACACCGTCTCGGCCTGGTGGTGGGCGTTTTCGCCGCGCAGGTTGTCGATGTGCAGGGTGACAAAAGCGTGGTTGGCAAAGCCCTGAAAAAACTCATAGGCCAGTTGCGAGTCAAAGCTGCCGATCATGCCGCTCTTAAAGGGTACGTTCATCACCAGACCGGGGCGACCG
>JBIKHX010000318.1:0-3263 GCA_044361945.1 Polaromonas sp.
CCAGCGGCGTGAGCTACATGCTCGAAGACCGCAAAATGATGATGCGGCTGTTTCCTGATCTCTTCAGCCAGAACCGCGTGGCGCCGGTCGCGCATTACCCCGACTTGCTGCTCGAAACCCTGCGCCAGATGGCGCCGCCCGCCACGGCCGAGCCCACGGTGGTGGTGCTCACGCCGGGCATGTACAACTCGGCTTATTTTGAGCACGCATTTTTAGCGCAGCAAATGGGTGTCGAACTGGTCGAAGGCCAGGACTTGTTTGTCAAAGACAACTTTGTCTACATGCGCACCACGCGCGGCCCCAAGCGGGTGGATGTGATTTACCGCCGCGTGGACGACGACTTTTTAGACCCGCTGGCTTTCAGGCCGAAGTCCACGCTCGGCTGCGCCGGCCTCTTGAATGTTTACCGCAGCGGCAATGTGTCGCTGTGCAACGCCATTGGCACCGGCGTGGCCGACGACAAATCGATCTACCCCTACGTGCCGAAGATGATCGAGTTTTACCTGGGCGAAAAACCGATCCTGAACAACGTGCCGACTTACATGTGCCGCAACCCGGACGACCTGGCCTACACGCTGGCCAACCTGAAAGACCTGGTGGTCAAAGAAGTGCACGGCGCCGGTGGTTATGGCATGCTGGTCGGGCCGGCCTCTACCCAGGCCGAGATTGAAGACTTCCGGCGCGCACTGCTGGCCAACCCGTCGGGCTACATCGCCCAGCCCACACTGAGCCTGTCGACCTGCCCGACCTATGTGGAAAGCGGCATTGCGCCGCGCCATATTGATTTGCGTCCCTTTGTGCTGAGCGGCAAAGAGGTGCAGATGGTGCCCGGCGGACTGACGCGTGTGGCGCTGAAAGACGGTTCGCTGGTGGTCAACTCTTCGCAAGGCGGCGGCACCAAGGACACCTGGATCCTCGAAGACACGCCCGCGATTTAAGCAAGGAAAGATACACATGCTCTCCCGCACTGCCGACCACCTCTTCTGGATGTCCCGCTACACCGAGCGCGCCGAAAACACGGCCCGCATGCTCGACGTCAATTACCAGACCTCGCTGCTGCCGCAGTCGAACGCCGTGGCGCAAGCCGGCTGGCAGGGTTTGCTCAGCATCAGCGAGCTCAAGCCCGCGTACGAAGCCAAGTACCCCGGCCACAGCATCAACCCGACTGACGTGATGGACTTCATGGTGCGTGACGAGCAGAACCCGTCGAGCATCATCTCCTGCCTGCAAAACGCCCGCGAAAACGCGCGTGCCGTGCGCGGCTCGCTGACCACCGAAGTCTGGGAAACCCAAAACCAGACCTACCTGGAAGTGTTGCGCATGCTTCAAAGCGGTGACTTCGAACGCGAGCCGGCGCAGTTTTTTGAATGGGTGAAGTTCCGCTCGCACCTGTCGCGCGGCGTCACGCAGGGCACCATGCTGCAGGACGAGGCCTTTCACTTTTTGCAACTGGGCACTTTCCTGGAGCGTGCTGACAACACGGCGCGGCTGGTCGATGTGAAGTTCCATGCAGTGCAGAGCGACTTCATGGGCTTGGCTGAAGAAAAAGACCAGGAGTACGACTTCTACCACTGGAGCGCTATTTTGCGCAGCGTCTCAGGCTTTGAGGTCTACCGCAAGGTCTACCGCGATGTGATCCGCCCCGAGCGTGTGGCCGAGTTGTTGATTTTGCGGCCCGACATGCCGCGTTCGCTGCTGGGCTGTCTCAATGAAGTCATGCGCAACCTGGCCATGGTGAGCAGCGACCCGGCCAGCGAGACGCGGCGCCGGGCCGGCAAGCTGCGCGCTGATTTGCAGTACTCGCAGATCGACGAAATTCTGGCCACCGGGCTCCACGCCTTTTTGACCCAGTTTTTGGACCGGGTCAACGAAATTGGCGCGCACATCAGCCGGGAGTTTCTGGTTCCGAGCACGCATTGAGTGCTTCTTTTTTCGTAGCAAAGGCTGACTGGTTTGCTGCCATGACTTGCTGTTAAGGTGTGAGCCATGAAGTTGAACGTCAAGCACACCACCGACTACCGCTACAGCGAAGCGCTGCGCTACGCCATCCAAACCATGTGGCTGACGCCGCAAAGTGGACCCTCACAAACGGTTCATTTCTGGAGCTTGGGTGCGCCCGAAAAATTGTTTCCGCAAAAGGATGCGTACGGCAACAGCATGCATTCGTACACCTTTGTAGCGCAACCGGGCATCGATGTTCGCTGGAGCGTGGTCAATGCCGCCGGGCAGGTGGACACACTGGGTGTGCCGGAGTTTGTCGATGGCCCTGACATGCCGCACCCGAGTTTCTTTTTGCGGCCCACGACGCTGGCTGAACCCGCCCCGGGGCTGGCTGATTTCGGTCGTCGCTTTATAGACCCGGCGTTGACCGGTGCGGGCAGAGTCGGCCAGTTATTGGCCTTGAGCCAGGCGGTGGCTGAGGCTGTGAGCTACCGTAAAAACAGCACCAGCGTCAGCACCACCGCGCTGCAAGCCTTTGAGGCCGGGGCTGGCGTGTGCCAGGACCAGGCGCATGTGATGGTGGCGGTGTGCCGCAGCCTGGGCATTGCTGCGCGGTATGTGAGTGGTTATTTTTACGCTGCCAATGAACCCGACCTGGCCAGCCATGCCTGGGCTGACATTTGCCTGGATGCGGCGCAAAGGCGCTGGGTCAGCATCGACATCACCCACAGCTGCCTGATAGACCAGCGCCACGTGCGCCTGGCCATGGGCACAGACTACGACGCCTGCCCGCCCATCAAGGGTGTGCGGCAGGGCGGCGGCGAAGAGTCCATGACCGTGAGCATCTCGATAGCGCCGGTTTGATTGCGGGCCACCGCTCAGTGCATCATTCAGCGCCTGCGACTGGCTTCCTCGTGGTAGCTGGTGTCGATATAGGCCTGCACCTGCTGCAGCTTCTTGGTGGGCTTGCCATACTTTTCGCGCAGTTGCACGGCAGTTTGGGCTCCGCGCACACTGATGGACGCATCGCGGGTAAAGCCGGTCTTGGGATCAAGCAAGATGCCGTAGGAAGTTTCGGCGCTTTGTAGGTTGGCGCCATTGACGTTCTTGATGAAAAGCGCCATGGCCTCTTCTTTGTTCTTGGGGTCGTACATCCAGTCCAGTGCATCACGCCAGGCGCGGATGTAGCCCACCATGGCAGCGCGGTTATTGCGCGCCCAGGTCTCGCGCACGCCGGCCACCAGCCCCTGATACTCACCCATGGCGGCCGATGCGTCACCCAGCACGTTGGCGCCCTGGCTTTTCGCTAAAACGTCAAATGG
>JBIKHX010000319.1:0-3261 GCA_044361945.1 Polaromonas sp.
CGAGATCTCGGTCACGAATCGCCTGTGCCAGGGCCAGCATGTCTTCACGGCCCAGGGCGTTCGCGCCACCTTCGGTCAAGTCAACTGCACTGCCAAGCAAAGCTTCGTAGATTTCATTGTGTGAGCGTTCGAGCTTTGAGTTGCCAAACATCAACAGCAAGGACAGGGTCGACAGGACAAGGATGGATACTGAACTGGCGGTACCGACAACAATCAAGCCGCGCACCACGTTTCGCTGAAGATGGCCTGAAATAGAAAAATACTTCAGATCGCCTTGTTGCTCCAGAATAATTCTGGAGTCGTGATAATCCCTGCGCCAAAGCTTGCCCAGCTTGGCGGGCAAAACCCCCAAGAAACTGGCGCCTTCGCGCAAACGATTCACGAACTGCAACATCTTTTAATGGTCAGGCTTGCGATGACTTGCCACCCACTACAGGGGGCTCAACCTGTTTAGTAACAACAGGAGCTATCACCGGCGACACGCTCATGGCGGCCTTGGCTGGCAACACAGCGCCCTGAACCAAACCGCCGCGCTCGATTTCGATTTCGCCGTAGCTGGCATTGCCGTTCACGCGCCCCGTGCTTCGGATGATCAAATGCTCTGAAGCCAGCAACGTGTCATGCATTTCGCCAAAAACATCGGCTTTGCGAACTTTCACATTGCCAACAATCTTGCCCTGAGCGCCAACAAGCAGCTCGTCAGCTTGCAACTCACCGTCCATGGAGCCGTTGATCACAGCACGCCCAGGCACGATAAATTTACCGGACACGGTAACGCCCTCGCCAATGACAATTGATCCAGCTTCGTTGTTGGTGCGGTCGTTCATATTTCGGTCCTTAACTCAAGGTCGTTTATTGGGATAGATTCGGGTAAAAGCCGAATGTTAACGGGAAGAAAATTGTCAGCTGAGCAATGGATGTCGGGATAACTTCACAGCAATTTAAAAGACGAAAACGCGCTCGAATTAAATTGCAAGACAAAAATCACTCCCAAAACAAGTACGCAAGCTGAACACGAACGCATCAACTCATTAAATTGAAATAACAAATTTGAACGAATTTTATCATTCCAGTGGATGGACCGTCAATTTCTAAAGATAAAAAACGACACTTCCGTCCTCATCCCCTGGGTTTCGAGCTACTTTTGTCGCCCAGTTGCTGGCGCTTTCGCTTGGAATTGTTCAAGGAGGGGGGCTCAGGCGGGCGGTTGCGCAAGGCCAGTTCCGCGCGTTCCATTTCTTTATTTTGACGTCTTTTATTGCGCGATGAGACCAAATACCTGCCAAATGTAAAGCTGATAACGCAACTTAACACCAAGATCAAGACCGCGCCCGGCTCTATGTCGAAAAGCATGTTCATAGTCAATTCAATCAATCAGATAAGAACAAAGATTGCAAATCATTAAGAAAGTCAAAGCCGCGCTCTGTAGGTCTGAGGCTTATCAGGTCACGCTCAATCAGGCCCTTTCGGTCAGCTTCGTCCAAGCCAGTTTGCAGAACGCTCACAGGCAAACCGGTTTTTTCAGCAAAGTCCTGCAACTTAAACCCGTCGCGCAGCCGCAGCGCGTTGAGCATGAACTCAAAAGGGAGGTCGGCGCGGCTGATCTCGTTTTCTTGCGTCACCGCCTGACCCGCCAGCGCCTTGTCCATGTAGAGCTTGGGCTCGCGCCAGCGCACCTGGCGCACGATGCGGTGCGCAAAGCTGAGCTTGCTGTGCGCGCCTGCCCCGATGCCCAGGTAGTCGCCAAACTGCCAGTAGTTGAGGTTATGAAAGCAGCGGTGACCGGGCTTGGCATAGGCCGAGACCTCATAGCGCTGCATGCCTGCCTGAGCGGTCATCTCGGTGATGCGGTCTAGCATGGCGTAGGCCAGGTCCTCCTCAGGAATCACCGGCGGAAACTTGGCAAAGTAGGTATTGGGCTCGATGGTCAGGTGGTAGATCGAAATGTGGGGCGGGCTCAAGGCCAGCGCCTGACGCATGTCTTTTTCGAGGCCTGCCAGGCTTTGGCCGGGCAAGGCATACATGATGTCGAGGTTGAAGGTCTCAAAACTGGCGGCGGCCTCTTCAACCGCGGCAATCGCCTGCGCACGGTCGTGCACCCGGCCCAGGGCTTTCAGGTGCTCGTCGTTGAAGCTCTGAACGCCGACTGACAAGCGTGTCACGCCCGCGCTGCGAAAAGCCCTGAAACGGTCTTTTTCAAAGGTGCCGGGGTTGGCTTCCAGGGTGATTTCACAATCCGCATCCAACCTCAGGCGGGCGCGCAGCTCACCCAGCAAGCGGTCGATCGCCGCCGGCGAAAAAAGGCTGGGCGTGCCACCACCGATAAAGATGCTGTGCACGCTGCGGCCCCAGATCAGCGGCAGCGAGGCCTCCAGGTCAGCGATCAGGGCATCGATGTAGCGTTGCTCAGGCATGTCGGCGCCGGCCATTTCATGAGAATTGAAATCGCAGTAAGGACATTTCTTGATGCACCAGGGCAGGTGAACATACAAAGACAGCGGCGGCAGTGCGGCCAGTTGCAGCGTGCCCGCCCGCATGTAATGTTGAATGTCTTTCATGCAGCGAGCCATCGCTCCCGCATCAGGGCCATCATCTGCCGGGCGGCCAAACCCCGGTGGCTGTGGGCGTTTTTGACATCCACCGGCAACTCGGCAAAGGTTCTGCTAAAGGCCGGGATGTACATCACCGGGTCAAAACCAAAGCCGTTTTTACCGGCAGGCACACGGGCAATTTCACCAGCTACACGGCCAACGGCAATCAGCGGTTCGGGGTCATCAGCCGTGCGCACCGCCACCAGGGTGCTGACCAAGGCGGCACGGCGGTCGCTCACATCGGCCATTTGTTCTAGCAGCGCCTGCACATTGTTGTCGTCGCCCTTGGCGTAGCCAAACTGGGTGGCGTAATACGCCGTATCGACCCCGGGCAAACCGCCAAAAGCCTCTACGCACAGGCCGGCGTCGTCGGCCAGTGCAGGCAAACCGCTCAGGACGGCAGCATGACGGGCCTTGGCCAGGGCGTTTTCGACAAAGGTGCGAAAAGGCTCTTCAGCCTCGCCAATACCAAGCTCGGACTGGCGCACCAGTTCAACACCCAGCGGCACCAGCATGGTTTGCAGCTCGGCCAGCTTGCCTTGGTTGTTAGAAGCTAGAACGATTTTCACTGGGGCAAAGCAAGTAGTGGGCGCTTTAGGCGGCCGCCAGGGCCTTTTTTTGCAATACCACCAAGTCGCGAATCCCTTGCTCGGCCAGTCCCAGTAATGCG
>JBIKHX010000320.1:0-3256 GCA_044361945.1 Polaromonas sp.
TGGTGGGTGGCGGGTGTCCGTCACAGGCGTTGCCAATGGCGTGTTTCGTTGGCAAGAGGCCGAGCAAGCCTTGGCAAAGGGCACGACCACGCCCGCCTTACAGCACGATGATGTGATCGACGACGTGCATGCGCCAGCGGCTTACCGCACCCACTTGGCCATGCAAATGCTGGCGCAGGCTTGCCAAGCATTTTGACAACCCAAACCCACGTTGCCGAACAGCGCCATATCCTCGAATGAAACTCACCCTCACTCTCAATGGCTCACCCCGCAGCGCAGATGTACCAGAGCGCACTTTGTTGGCCGACTTGTTGCGCGACACCTTTGGCATGACTGGCACCCATGTGGGTTGCGACACCACGCAATGCGGTTGTTGCACCGTGCATGTGGACGGCCAAGCGGTCAAGTCGTGCACCATGCTGGCGGTGCAAGCCGATGGCTGCACAGTCACCACCATCGAAGGCTTGGGCGCCAATGGCTTGCACCCCCTGCAGCAAGCGTTTTCTCAGTGCCATGGGTTGCAATGCGGCTTTTGTACACCCGGTATGGTGATGGCATCGGTCGATTTGCTGCGGCGCAACCCCAAGCCAACGCCGGCGCAAATTGCGGAGGGCTTGTCGGGCAACCTGTGCCGCTGTACGGGGTATATCAACATCATCCGTGCAGTGCAACAAGCCAGCCAAGCCATGCAAGGGGACGCGCCATGAACGCTGTCACCCCTCACGCTTTGCTGCGCAAGGAAGACCAGCGCCTGATCACTGGCACCGGTCAGTTCAGTGCTGACGCAAAAGCGACGGGTATGCTCTATGGCCATGTGATTCGCTCGACCCATGCACATGCACGCATCACCCGCTTGGACCTGAGCGCGGTACTCAGCACCGTGGGCGTGCGACAGGTGCTGACCGCTCAAGACGTGCAAGCCGCGGGCTTTGCCGACTTGCCCAATGTGGTACAGGTCAAAGACCCGCAAGGACAACCGCAGACAGTGTGCAACATGCCGGTGTTGGCGCATGACAAGGTTTTGTACGTGGGCCAACCAATAGCCTGGGTGGTGGCCGACACGGCCCTGCAAGCGCAAGACGCAGCCGAGCTGGCAGAGATCGACTACGAGCTCTTGGACGTTGTCGTCACCTTTGAAGACGCCACCGCGCCTGGCGCGGTGCAGTTGCACGCCCAAGCGCCGGGTAACACATCGGTCAAATTCGAGGCAGGCGACCGCGCAGCGGTGGATGCGGCCTTTGCCAAAGCCCACTTTGTCAGCGACATTGCCATCGAGAGCCAACGCTTGGTGGGCTCGCCCATGGAGCCGCGTGCAGTATGGGCCTGGCATGACGAAACCAAGTGCGTGACCCACGTGCACACCCCCACCCAAGGGGTGGGCGGTATGGCGGGGTTTTTAGCCCAAATCACGCGTTGGCCCCACGAGAGCATGGAAGTGCACACCCATGATGTGGGAGGCTCGTTTGGGCTGCGCAGCACGGCCTACAGCGAGCACCTTTTGGTAATGCTGTCAACGCGTGAACTCAAAAAGCCGGTGCGTTGGGTGGGCTCGCGCTCGGAAGTTTTTGTCAGCGATTGGCATGGCCGTGCACTGCGCTTGCATGGACACATTGCACTGGACGCACAGGGCCACATCTTGGCCATGCGGTTTGAAAACCAGGTCGATGTCGGAGCCTATAACGTCTACTCCAGCACCCACATTGGGACACGCAACCTGTCCATCACGATGGGGGGGGCCTACCAAGTGCCGGCCCTGCACATGTCGTCCCACATTTACTTCACCAACACCGTGCCGGTGTCGGCTTACCGGGGTGCAGGGAGGCCTGATATTGCTTATGCCATCGACCGCTTGATCGACCACGCCGCGCACCAACACGGGCTGGACGGCCTGACCATTCGGCGGAAAAACTTCATACCGCCCCAAGCTTTTCCCTACACCACTGCCAACAAAACGGTTTACGACAGCGGCCAGTTTGAGGCGGTGATGGACCACGCCATCGGCCTAAGCGAACCGGAAGGTTTTGCCCAGCGCCGCGCAGATGCTTTACAGCGCGGCTGTTTGCTTGGGCGTGGTTTGGCTTATTACTTGGAGGCGTCTGGCCCCGGCGGCGCTGCCAAAGACCAAGTACGTGGCAGCTTTGACGCGCAAGGAGTTTTGTCGCTGCATGCCCTGACCGGTGCCTCGGGCCAAGGCCACGAAACCAGCTTTGCACAAATTATAGAAAACGAAATCGGCCTGCCCACGAGTGCCGTGCGCTATCTCGCCGGCGAACCCGAGCAAGGCCTAGTGGGCAACGGCACCGGCGGCTCGCGAACCTTATACGGCGCGGGCAGCGCGATCAAAAACCTGTGCCAACAATTGATGACCCAAGCCAAGCCCGCCATCGCGGCATTGTGGACATGTAGCGAAGCAGACATCACCCTTGCCAAAGGCGAGTGGCAAGAAGCGGGTGGCGCAAAACGCCGTTTGCGCTTTGCCGACTGGATCACCAGCTTGGGCGCGCAAGCGGCCGAAGTACATGCCGTGGGTGAAGCCACCTCTGGGGTGACCTTCCCTAATGGCTGCCACATTGCAGAGGTCGAAATCCATATCGCCACTGGCTTGGCCGAGGTGGCACACTACTGGGCAGTTGATGATGTGGGTCTGGTCATCTCGCCTGAGCAGGTGCTGGGCCAAGTGCAAGGCGGGGTGGTGCAGGGAATGGGCCAAGCCTTTGGTGAGCACGCCATTTACGACCGCGAGACCGGCCAACTGTTGACGGGCTCCTTCATGGACTACCCCATGCCGCGTGCGGGTGGTTTGGTGCGCCACTTTCACCACGAAACCCATTCCGTGCATACAGCCCTCAACTTGTTGGGATCCAAAGGCGTCGGTGAGTCGGGTTGCTCGGGCTCGTTACCGGCCTTGGCCAACGCAGTCACTGACGCTTTGCGCCAGGTGGGCGCGCCGCCCATCGACATGCCCTTCACCCCAGCCAAGCTGTGGGCGGCTATCCTGGCCTCACCACACAAGCCGTGACGTGCTTAGGATGTAAACGATGTTTCCAGTATGTGCCCTGTGAAATTGGTGGGCCCACCGGGAACCTAGGGATTACGAAGTCTTAATCGAGTAGATGTCCTGTCTTCACAAAGATGATGCAACCTTCCTTACTGAAAGGTTTGTGCAGACTCATGTGAGGACTTCTGATCCACGATCCTTCGGGATAGCGACCGTGCTCATCTTCAAAAACGCCATCCACCACAAAGATTTCCTCGC
>JBIKHX010000321.1:0-3248 GCA_044361945.1 Polaromonas sp.
CGTGACCTGGATGGACACCGGGTTGCGCAGCAGGCCGTTCGCCAGTTCGCGGATTTCGTCGCTGAAGGTGGCCGAGAAAAGCAGTGTTTGCTTTTGCTTGGGCACCAGGGCCAGCACTTTCTTGATGTCGTGAATAAAGCCCATGTCCAGCATGCGGTCGGCTTCGTCCAGGATCAAGACCTGCACTTGCGACAAGTCCAGCGTGCCTTGCTGCGCGTGATCCAGCAGGCGGCCCGGGGTGGCAACCAGAACGTCTACGCCTCGGCGCAGCTTGTCAATTTGCGCGCCCATGCCAACGCCGCCGAACATCACCATCGAGGTGATGTCCAGGTACTTGCCGTAAACGCGAACGCTTTCTTCAACCTGCGCTGCGAGTTCGCGCGTTGGCGTCATGATCAAAGCGCGCACGGCATTGACGCCGCGGCGGTTGACGAGGCGCGGCTCGGTAGACAGGCGCTGCAGCAGGGGCAGCGTGAAAGCCGCCGTCTTGCCGGTGCCGGTCTGGGCGCCGCCCAGCAAGTCACTGCCGGCCAGCACGGCCGGAATGGCCTGCACTTGAATCGGGGTGGGAGTGTCGTAGCCCTGCTCAAGCACGGCCTTCAGGATGGCCGGGGCCAGGTTCAATTCTTCAAAAGTCATAGTGGGGTAGCGCCGTTTTCCGGGCGCGTGAACCGACCTGCTTGGCCCGAAGGCCGCCAGTCAAAAGTCGGTAGGGATCAAAGGTTAGGCGCTTGCATCACAAACTGGCTTTGGTAGAGCAGTCTGGAAAAGGCCCCAGCAGAAGTGCTGACATTGCCAGCCAACTGGAGGCCGTCAATGGCAACATTGTCGCACGTCTCTGCTAAATCAACTTGAGGGTGTTGCTGCAGCGGTGTTTGTAGGGCCCCACAAGATTGATCATTTGATGCTATCGCTGGATTTGCGTTAAAGTAATGAATCCTTACTTTCGGACAAAGCCATGCTAGCCAAAATCACCGCCAAAAACCAGCTCACCCTGCCCAAGAGCCTGACGCAGGCAGTGGGGGCGACCGAATACTTTGATGTGGAGGCCCGGGGTGGCCAGCTCATCCTGACGCCGGTGCGCATTCAGCGAGGCGATGCGGTACGCGCTAAATTAGCCGAGTTAGGCCTGACAGACGATGACATGGCCGCAGCGGTGGCTTGGGCCAGGCCGCCTGCGGTTGCTGCGGCCATGGTCAACGAGTCTGCTGCGGCTTATGACGTCACTTCCACCAAGCCGAAGAAGGCAGCAGCCAAAAAGTCCAAGCCCAAAGCATGAGCGCCGCTGTTCGCGTGGTGCTGGACACCAACGTGGTTTTGTCTGCGCTGGTGTTTCGCGGCGGCGCTGCCGGGCAGGTGCGGCAGGCTTGGCAGCGCGGGTTGGTGTTGCCGCTGGCCAGTACAGCCACAGTACAAGAGCTGGTGCGCGTGTTGGCCTACCCCAAGTTTGGTTTGTCGCAAGCTGAACAAGACGAGTTGCTGGCAGACTACCTGCCTTATGCCGTAACCGTGCGGATTCCGCAGCCGCCTCCCAAGGTGCCCGATTGCCGCGATGTGCTGGATTTGCCGTTCATGCACTTGGCGGTGGCTGGCAAAGCGCAGGTGTTGGTGTCTGGCGACCGCGATTTGCTGGCCATTGCGGCTGAGTTTGAGCGTGCCAGTTCGTGCCCCATCATGCCCTTGGACGTTTTTTGCCAAACCTACTGTTTTCCGGGGGAGTCTCAACCATGAGCCAGCTCTACCAATTCACGGCAGGGGGAAAACCTGCCCGCCCCGGCCGTGATTGCCCAGGAAATCGTGGAAGACCTGCAAGCCGCGCTGGAGCAGTTCAAGCTGATTGCGGGTGACTTCGAAGCCGTATCCAGCCTTGAGGCGGGCTGAACTGGGATAATGCCCCATAGATTTGCCGGCAGCCCAGCCTGCTAGCAGACTTGATTTCACTCACCTACCTGAGCCTCCATCTTTTTTGGGGGCTGATAAACCAACTTACACACACCATGGCCCAGTACGTTTTCACCATGAACAAGGTCAGCAAGACCGTTCCACCCAAGCGCCAGATTCTGAAGAATGTGTCGCTGAGCTTTTTCCCGGGCGCCAAGATCGGCGTGCTGGGCACCAATGGCTCGGGCAAGTCCACCTTGCTCAAGATCATGGCCGGTCTGGACACCGAGATCGAGGGCGAGGCCATGGCCATGCCCAACCTGAACATCGGCTACCTGCCGCAGGAACCCAAGCTCGATGACGCGCACACTGTGCGTGAAAGTGTCGAGGCCGGCATGGGTGCGGTGTTTGCCGCCAAGGCCCGGCTGGAGGCCGTCTACACCGCCTACGGTGAACCTGACGCCGACTTTGACGCGCTGGCCGCCGAACAGGCCGAGCTCGAGGCCATCATCGCCAGCGGCGGCACCGACTCTGAGCACCAGCTCGAGATCGCTGCCGACGCGCTGCGCCTGCCGCCCTGGGACGCCAAGATCGGCGTGCTCTCGGGCGGTGAAAAGCGCCGCGTCGCGCTGTGCAGCCTGCTGCTGTCCAAGCCCGACATGCTGCTGCTTGACGAGCCCACCAACCACCTGGACGCCGAATCGGTGGACTGGCTTGAGCAGTTCTTACAGCGCTTTCCGGGCACGGTGGTGGCCATCACCCACGACCGCTACTTTCTGGACAACGCAGCCGAGTGGATTCTGGAGCTGGACCGTGGCCACGGCATTCCCTGGAAAGGCAACTACAGCAGCTGGCTGGACCAGAAGGGCGAGCGTTTGGCGCAGGAGCAAAAGGGCGAGGAAGCACGCGCCAAGGCCTTGAAGAAAGAGCTGGAATGGTCACGCCAGAACCCCAAGGCGCGCCAGGCCAAGAGCAAGTCTCGCCTGGCTCGCTTCGAGGAACTGTCGGACTTTGAATACCAGCAGCGCAATGAGACGCAAGAGATTTTCATTCCCGTGGCCGAGCGCCTGGGCAATGAGGTTATCGAATTCAAGGGCGTGAGCAAGTCTTTTGGTGACCGCCTCTTGATCGACAACCTGAGCTTCAAAATTCCGGCAGGCGCTATCGTCGGCATCATCGGCCCCAACGGTGCCGGTAAATCGACGCTGTTCAAATTGATTGGCGGTAAAGAAAAGCCGGACAGCGGCGAAGTGATGATCGGCAAGACCGCGCGAATGGCCTTTGTGGACCAGCACCGCGACGACCTGGCCAACGAAAAAACCGTCTGGGAAGACATCTCCGGCGGCCTGGACATGCTGACCGTCGGC
>JBIKHX010000322.1:0-3243 GCA_044361945.1 Polaromonas sp.
GGTTCGGAACGCATCTGCTCAAGGATTTTTTCTATGGCACCCATTGATCAATGATATCAATAGTGATATCTAACGTCAACTCTCCAATAAATATCAAGCGCTTGTTTCAGCCAAAGAGCTTGACCTACTCAAGGCTTGGCATTCTTTTCAATGAACGCCATCATGGCAGCCATGAAAGCATCACGCGCATCCGGCTTCGCTCCCACAGAAGCGTTCAGCGTTTGCCCGTTACCCCAGGTATTTTTGCGGATCGTCAATGGTCCGAAATAAGCGTTGTGCGCCATGTCCTCAAAGTAGGCCACTTCAATCGGCGCGCTGACGGCCTTGACGCTGTCCACCCACTCCAGCGGCGTTGGAATCAAAGCCTGCGGCTGGTTTTGGCCGCTGCAGCGCTGGCTGGTACCGGGCGGGCTTAACTCAAATGTGATGTTCAGGCGGCAAGGCGCAGTCAGCCGCCAGCGCCACATGTCATCTTGCGCCGCGCCAAAGTTGTCGAGCCGGCCAAAGGCCAGCATCAATGGCACGAGGGTCTTGTCGGGCAGGCCCAGACCAATTGGCGTGATGCCCTCGGCAATGATGCCGCGCACATGCGCTGGGTCCACCATCGCGGCCAGGTTGGCCGCCACTGCGGCACCGTTGGAAACACCAAAGAAATAAATACGCCGCGTGTCAATGTCAGTCCGGGTGATGGCCCATTGGTAAGCCGCCCAGGCGGTGGTCAGCAGCATGCGCTGACGTGCTTCGTTGCTGACCTGCAGCAACCAGAAGCCGGAAGTGCGACCCGTGAAACCCTGCATTTCATAGGCGTCAAACACCAGCGTCGCCATGCCTTTGCCATCAAAGGCCTGGTCTGAGGCCCGTACGTCATTGATGCCGCCGCCACCGTGAAGGCTGATCATGAGCGGCGCAGGCACAGCCCCCGCCGGCCGCCTGAACTTGACGCTGGCGTGGCAAGGGTCAAAGCCCGCCAGCTTGCCGCGCACCGTGAAGGTCTGGGGCCTGAGTTCAACCAGCGCGGCATCACCCTTTTGCTCAGGCCGACAGTCCTGCGGGGTGACTTGGGCGTGAGCTGTGATGCTGGTCAGCAGGCTGAAGGCGACGAGTAGAAGGCGACTGAAAGAAGGTGTCATGTCAGCCCCGCTCAGATATCAAAGATCGAAAAACACCGTCTCTTTGCCCGCTGAGCTGTCTTGCACGTGAATGTCAAAGCGGTAGACCGGCCCGGCGTTGGTGTTTTCGCGCACGGCCACCAGGGTGGCGCGGCGTTCGGCTGGCACGCTGCTCAGCACTTGGTCTTTGGCATTCGCGGCTGCTTCGTCTGAAAAATAAATGCGCGTGAAGGTGTGCACAAGGAGGCCGCGCATGGTCACGCAGACGTCGATGAAAGGCGCCTGGCCATCGCCGCGGGCGCCAGGCTTGACGGTGTCGAAACTGAAGTAGTTGCCGGCCAGGGTGCCGGTGCCGCAGCGGCCGAAGCCGGCAAAGCCTTTGCGCTCGGACTCTTCCACGCTTTTGATGAGCTGGCCGCTGGCGTCTGGCTGGTTGATTTCTATCAGCGCGTCGTTCACCGGCTTGCCGGCGCCGTCCAACACGCGGCCGGTGATGCGGATGTGCTCGCCTTCGGCATGGGGCTGGGCCAGCACGGGGGTGAACAGGCTCTTGAAGTCGTAGCCGTATTGCGTGGGCGCCAGGCCGTAAGCGAAGTAAGGGCCGACGGTTTGTGAGGGGGTTTGTTGGTGTTGCGTCATGGCCTGGGCTTTATTCAAAACGCGTGGCTTTGGCGCCGCGCAGCACGATGTCGAACACATAGCCCAGCGCGTAGTCGGGCTGGGTCACGTCAAGGCTGAATTTGGAAACCATGGTTTCGCGCAGGTGCTCGGGCGCGCCCATGTACATGGGGTCGTAGGGCAAGAGCGGGTCACCGGGGAAATACATCTGCGTGATCAGGCGGCTGGCAAAGTAGTCGCCAAACAGCGAGAAGTGAATGTGGTTGGGCCGCCAGGCGTTGGGATGGTTACCCCAAGGGTAGGCGCCGGGCTTGATGGACTTGAAGGTGTAGCGGCCTTCGTTGTCGGTGAGGCAGCGGCCGGCACCCAGAAAGTTCGGGTCCAGCGGCGCGTCATGCTGGTCCACCTTGTGCACATAGCGGCCGGCGGCGTTGGCTTGCCAGACTTCGACCAGCGTGTTTTTGACGGGGCGTCCGTCTTCGTCCATCACGCGGCCGGTGACGATGATGCGCTCGCCCAGCGGCTCGCCGTTCATCACGGCGTTTTGGGTCATGTCATTGTCGAACTCGCCCAACTGGACGGCGCTGTAAACAGGTGCGTTACGCTCGGCCAGCGCGTGCTTCATGGGCAGCAGCGCGTGTTTGGGGCCGCGCAAGCCGGTGGACTTGTAGCCCGGGTCAATATGGGCGGGGTGGCAGGCCCAGTCGCGAGGGGAAAGGGTCTGCACGGTATCGGCTGTCATGGCTGTCTCCAAAAGAGGGCAATTGCGCAAGGGGCGTGGCAGCTATTTAAAGCAATCACTGATGCATTGCGCTAGAAAAAAAGTATAGGGCAGAGAACTTTTATTGCTGCGGTAGGGCAGGCGTCCATCCCCTTCAGGCCACAGTAAAACGTGCCGACAACTCGCCCAGCCCCAACTCGGCCAGCACCTGCGTCAGCCGCTCCCGCGCCGCAGCGATGGCCGCCGGGCGCGGCTGCGCGGGCCGGCTGGCGATGATGAGTTCGTTTTTCATCGAGTGTTCCCAACCCACCAGCTCAGTGACGGTGACTTCGTAGCCGTGCGCTTCAAGTTGCAGGCAGCGCAGCACATTGGTGATCTGGCTGCCGAATTCGCGCGTGTGCAGCGGGTGGCGCCAGAGTTCGGCCAGCGGCGTGCGGGCCAGTGACAGCGCCTTGCTTTTTTTCAGCACACTGGCCACTTCAGCCTGGCAGCAGGGCACCAGCACCATGTACCTGGCCTGGCGGGCCAGACCGAAAGCAATCGCGTCGTCGGTGGCGGTGTCGCAGGCGTGCAGCGCGGTGATGATGTCCACCTCCGCCGGCAGCTCGCTGGAAGCCGTGGCTTCTTGCACGGACAGGTTTAAAAACGACATGCGCGCAAAACCAAGTCGGGCCGCCAACTCACGCGACTTGGCGACCAGCTCGGCGCGGGTCTCGATGCCGTAAATGTGGCCGGTGGTTTTTTCGCCGCCGTGCGCGACATTGAAAAACAGGTCGTACAAGATGAAACCCAGAT
>JBIKHX010000323.1:0-3210 GCA_044361945.1 Polaromonas sp.
ATCTGAAAAGACATGTTGGCTGCCATCCGGCCCTTCGGTTTGCAGTTGCCAGCGTTCGGGGTGCAGCTTGTCGCGCTCGATGCGCACGACCTGGGTCTCCAGCGACAACTGGCCAGCCGCTTCAATGGGTCGGGCCCATTGGCGCACCAGCGCGTTCATGCCGGGTGTGGCGACCCAATGCGACTCTTTGGGCGGCAATGCCGCCGCCACCACACGGCCGGCGCCGTCCAGAATGCGCACGGTGTTGGCACTCCAGGGGCGCACAAGGCCTTGGGCGGTTTCGAGCGCTTTCGCAAAGCGCGCATCGCGCACGGTGAAGTACTGTGTGCCGTGGTCAAAGCTGCCGAACTCTGTGCGCCTGGTGGCCATGCGCCCGCCGGTGCCCCGGCTTTTTTCGAACACCGAGACGCGGTGGCCCGCTTGTATCAGCGTGCGCGCGCAGGCTATACCGGCGATGCCGGCACCGACCACGGCGATGTGGCGTTGCGAATGGGCCTTGACTAAAGCAGGTCGGGCAGAAGGACGTGATTTGGGAGGCATGTCTTTTGTACTTTTTTGAAGTGAATTTCGGTCCCGGGCATTGGTTTTAATTCAGCGCCCTCAAGCCGCACTCTACACGCTGGCGGCGCGCTCGGCCATGCGGGGCTTCACGGGTCCCAGCAGCGCCAGCCGGGTCGACGGATTTTCCAGCTGCGCCAGCCACCATTGCAGCGCCCGACCGGCTTGCGTGCCGGCGTCTTGCCGCCAGGCGTAGCTGGTTTTGGCCTCCTGGCTTGGGCGTTGGACTTGCATGGCGATCAATTGGCCTGCGTCAATGTAGGGTTGGGCCATGTAGGTGGGCAAAAAACCGCCGCCCATGCCGCGCAACTGGGCATCGAGTTTGGCCGGCATGCCCGGCACGGTAAACACGTCCTGTCCTCCCAGCAGCCCTAAGGTCAGGCCGCCACCACGCTGCACCGAGTCGGCCACTGCCACCGCCCGGTGCTGGCGCAGCAGCGCGTCGCTCAGCGGCTGCGGCGCCTGAGACAGAGGGTGCTGCGGCGCTACCGCGTAGACAAAATCCAGCTTGCCCAGGGGCTTACTGTGAAAGCCCGAACGGTTGGCGCTGGGTTCGAGCACCACGCCAATGGCCAGATCGGCCTGGCCAGACGTCAAAGCTTCCAGCGTGCCGGACAAGGCTTCTTCACGAACCTTCAGCCGCGTTGGCGGGCCCAAGGCTAAAAAGGCCTGGCACAGCTCCATCACGGTGCTGCGGGAGATCACACTGTCCACCGACAGCGTGAGTTGCGGCTCCCAGCCGGTGGCCACGCGCTTGACCCGGTTGGCCACGGCGTCGATTTCAAGCAACAGGCGGTTGCCTTCGCGCAGGAGTTCCTTGCCGGCTTCGGTCAGCCGCGCCTGGCGCGATGAGCGGTCAAACAGCAGCACGTCCAGCGCGGTTTCAAGTTGGCGCACGCGGTAGCTCAGGGCGCTGGGCACCAGCCCGAGCTCGCGCGCTGCCGCTGCCATGCTGCCGGTGCGCTCGACGGTGGCGATCATGTCCAGCGCGCCGGGGGTGAGTGCGTCACGAAAATTGCTCATTGGCATATTATTGATTCAAATGATTTGAATCATGCCATGCCGCGCAGATGCTGGGGCAGCGTAAGCACGCGCTGGTCATCTGGCGGTAAATAAACTAAATTCATGCCTTTCGCCCAAACTCCAAGCCTTAACTCCAAGCCCCAACTCCAAGTCTTAACCTGAGAGATCCCCATGAAAAGCTTCGTCATTGGCCTGCTGGCCACCCTTTTGTTGGCTGCCAAGAGCTTTGCCGCCTTTCCTGAAAAGCCGATCCGTTTTGTGGTCGCCTTTGCCCCCGGCAGCTCCACCGACATCGTGGCCCGTTTGATTGCCGAGCAGGTTTCTGCCTCGCTGGGCCAGCCGGTGTTTGTCGAAAACAAACCCGGCGCGGGCGGCAACATTGCCACCCAGGGCGTGATGAACGGGCCGGCCGATGGTTACACCCTGTTGTTTCACAGCGTGGCTTATGCGGTCAATCCGACACTTTTCGGCAACGCTGGCTATGACGCGGTGAAAGATCTGCAAGCCGTGGCGCTGGCCGGTTTCACGCCCAATTTGCTGTATGTGCACCCGGACGTCAAGGCCAATAACCTGCCCGAGTTGCTGGCCTTGGCGCGTAACGGCAAGCTCGCTTATGCGTCTTCAGGCAATGGCACAACCACCCACCTGGGCGCCGAATGGTTGTTTCGCGGCCTGGCCAAGGTGGATGTGACGCATGTGCCCTTTCAGCCTGCCGCCGCTACCAATGCGGTGGTCAGCGGGCAGGTGCCGATTGCTTCGACCTCCATGCCCCCGGCTGTGCCTTTTGCCAAGACCGGCAAGGTGCGTCCGATCGCCGTCATGTCGCTCAAGCGCAGCCCTGCATTGCCCGATGTGCCGACCGTGGCCGAATTGGGTTACAAAGACTTTGAAGCGAACACTTGGTTTGCCGTCTTTGCGCCGGCCAAAACACCCACCGCCGTGCTGGACTTACTGAACGCTGAAATCAACAAGGCGCAGGCGGTCAAGTCGGTGCTGGAGCGCTTTGACACCCTGTCGCTGGAACCCGGTCGTATAGACCGTGCCACACTGCGTCGTTATGTTGAGACTGAAGTTCTCAAATGGGGCCAGCTGGTCAAAGATCTCAACATCAAGGTACAGTGATTTTTTTAAACAATTTCAGAAAGATAAGTCATGCGTTTTGTCAGTTACAGCAGCGGCAGTACCCCAGGCTGGGGCGTTTTAAATGGCGACGGTGTCGTGGACAGCCGCCAGATAGATGCTGCTCTGCCGCACACGCTGCGAGAGTTCATTGCACAGTGTGCCGACCAACCGGGCTTGCAGGCCCGTGTGGCTGAGCGCTCTGCTGCCGCCAAAGCCACCCCGCTGAGCGCCGTCACACTGGCGCCTTGCGTGCCCGACCCCGGCAAGATCATTTGCCTGGGCGTGAACTATGTGGACCATGCCAAAGAAGGCGGCAACGCGATTGCCGACTACCCGGCTTTCTTTTTGCGCTGCAACACCTCGCTGCTGGCGCACGGTGCGCCTTTGCAGGTGTCGCCCACCTCTGATAAGTTGGACTACGAGGCAGAGCTGGCCGTGGTGATCGGGCGGCGCACGCGTTTTGTGTCTGAAGCTGATGCGCTGAAGTCGGTGTTTGGCTACGCCTGC
>JBIKHX010000324.1:0-3193 GCA_044361945.1 Polaromonas sp.
AGGTGCCGGTCGGGCGCGACCAGATACAGCACATTGAAATGGCGCGCGACATTGCCCAGAGCTTTAACCACCTGTATGGCGAGCAGCTGGTGCTGCCCGAAGCGCTGATCGAGGCCTCTGTGGCCACCTTGCCCGGGCTGGACGGCCGCAAGATGAGCAAGAGCTACGACAACACCATTGCGTTGTTTGCGCCGCGCGAGCATTTGCGCAAGCAGATCGCCGGCATCGTCACCGACTCACGCGCGCCTGGCGAGGCCAAAAGCTGCGAAGGTTCGGCGCTGTTTGAGATTTACCAGGCCTTTGCCAGCGAAGCGGAAACCGCCGCCTTGCGCCAGGCCTTTGCCGACGGCATTGCCTGGGGTGACGCCAAGCAAATGCTGTTTGAGCGTATTGACCGCGAAGTCGCGCCCATGCGCGAAAGTTATCTGGCTTTCATGAGCAACCCCGGCCAGCTCGAAGACATTTTGCAGGCCGGTGCGGCCAAGGCGCGCCGGCTGGCCACGCCTTTCATGGCCAGCCTGCGCCAGAGCGTGGGCCTGCGCAAGCTGGGCAGCCAGAGCGCTGCCCGCAGCGCCAAACCGGCCAAGGCGTCTGTGGCCAGCCTCAAGCAATACCGCGAAAAAGATGGTCTCTTTTATTTCAAGCTGGTCGACCCGCGCGGGCGCCTGCTGCTGCAAAGCCTGAGTTTTGAGTCACCCCGCCTGGCGGCCGAGGCGATTGCGCTGCTGCAAAGCCAGGGCTCGGCCGCCTTGACCACCATGGCAGCCCAAATACAACAAATCGATGGCATCAGCCCCGAGGAAGTGGCCCAGGCATTGGCTCAACTGGCCTAGGTAAATCGCCAAATTCACCGCGATTGCATTGTTCCGAGGACGGAACCCGAACTCATAGAAAAGTTTCTAATTTTAAAAAGCATTAATCCAAACAGGGTTGTTTCGTGTATGCTTTCAACATTAAGACTAAATTTCGAGACATTTATGAGCATTTTTGTTATTGATGACCACCCCTTGATGCGCGAAGCGGTTGTCATGTTGATACGCAGAATCAACAGCAACGCCAAAATCGTTGAGCTCGACAGAGTCGCAGCCATTGCCCCCGCCGTTGAGTCGCATGGCGTTCCTGAACTCATCTGCCTGGACCTGAAACTGCCAGACACCCATGGTGTCTCTGGTGTGCGCGAAATCAAGCAAAGCTACCCCGCCGTTCCGCTGCTGGTGCTTTCAGCCTCACCGTCCGGTGACTTTGAAGACCTGTCGATTGAAGCCGGCGCAGACGCCTACGTGCCCAAGTCGGCCGGCGCCGGAGAAATCTCCAACGCCTTGAAGGTTTTCCTGCTTGACGACCCCGACGCCGAACCAGGCACAGCGCCCGAAAAACTCTCCAAGCGCCAAAAACAGCTTCTCATCATGCTCGACAAGGGCCTGAGCAACCGCGACATTGCAGAAGAGCTCAAGATCAGCGAGCACACCGTCAAGGTTCACCTGTGGCGCCTATTCCGCCGCCTGAATGTGAAAAGCCGTTCGCAAGCCAGCCACCTGGCGCGCACGCAAGGGCTGCTTTAAAAATAATCTGCTCGGGCTTTCTTGCCCCCTGAAACCCGCCGCTTTTTTACAAAGCCGCGGGTTTTTTGTTGCCGAAATACGAAACTCAACCCGCAAAAATAGTTTCCGGCAAGCCGCGTATGCCGGGCGTTCGGATGGCAAAGAGTGAGCCTGATTGCGGGGCCGATGCCAGTGCTTCCACATTCAAACGCACGGATGCACTGGTGACGTAAAGGGTGTCCAGGTTCTCACCACCGAAGCAGCAACTGGTGGGGCGTGGCACCGGCATCTTGATGCGCAGCATTTCCTCCCCGTCTGCAGAAAAGCGCGAGACTCGCCAGGCGTCCCAGATGGCCACCCACAAGCAGCCGTCCTGATCCACCGTCAAACCATCCGGCGTGCCGTCGCTGGCGTCCAGCGTGATCAAGGCGCGGCGGTTGGAGATTTCGCCAGCATGAAGATCAAAGTCATAGACGTAAATGGTTCGGCGCATCGAGTCGGTGAAATACATCAACTTGTTGTCCGGGCTCCATCCCAAACCGTTGGCCACGGTGAAGCCTGTGTCCATTTTTTTCCAGGAACCGTCAGCGTCGACCCTGAACAAGTTACCCCGGTTGGCGGCCGTCGCCATGTCCAGACTGCCAATCCAGAGTCGGCCCATGCGGTCACACTTGCCGTCGTTGTAGCGATTGCCCGGCCGGGTAGATTCCGGGTGGCAGATGGGCGAAAGCAGTTTGGTATCCGGATCAAAGGTCACTATGCCGCCAGGGGTGGCCAGCAACAAACCACCGGTTGCCTTGGGAATAGCAACGCTCACCATCGAGCCCAGCTTGACTTCTGTGTCCAACCGTTTAACAGTGTCAAAGCGGTGCACGGCCGGCGTGAGGATGTCGACCCAGTACAGCGCACCATCACGAGGCGACCACATCGGCCCCTCACCCAGCAGTGAGCGTGTTTCGCTGACGCACTCAACTTCAAAATCGACGCCCTCCAAGGGCACGTCCCTCGGCTGAATGGACATGAACTGGCCACCGGCATTGTGCGAAATGCTGCGCGCCGATCCAATCAGGGTGGCCGACAAACTGTGGGCCCGACTCAGACTGACACGCTGCGGACTGGCGCTGACACAGACAGCACCCACCGGCCGCCCTTCAATGTCAAAAATAGGCGCACCAACGGAAATCATGGAGAGCGCGCATTCTTCGCTTTCGAGCGCGTAGCCTCGCGCGCGCGTGAGGTCAAACTCACTGCGCAATCTCGTAATATCGGTCAGCGTGTGCGGCGTCAATGCCGCCAGCGGCTGCTCTCCGAGCAAAGCCAATTGCCGCACCGGGTCCAGATAAGCCAGGATGACTTTGCCGGCCGCACTGGCATGCAAAGGCAGGCGCAATCCGACTTTGGAGGCTGGCAGGGTGTCGCGCCCGCCCTCTTCAGATGCGATGAGTACCACGCTATCGCCATCGAGCACCGCCAGGTGTACGGTTTCACCGACGGCGTTTCGCAGCTTGACCATTTCGTCCTGAGCCGCCAGTCGAAGATCAAAGTCGCTCCAGACCTCATGCGCCAGTTCCAGAAGTCGAAAACCCAGCCGGTAGGTCTTGGTGTAGGGGTCGTGGCGCAACAAGCCCTCACGCATCAGCGTTGAAAGAATG
>JBIKHX010000325.1:0-3192 GCA_044361945.1 Polaromonas sp.
GCTTACATGAAGCAGCAGATGCAGGCCCTGGGCCTGGCCATCGACTGGAGCCGCGAGATCGCCACCTGCGACCCGACGTATTACAAGTGGAACCAGTGGCTGTTTTTGAAGATGCTGGAAAAAGGCATCGCCTACCGCAAGACGCAGGTCGTCAACTGGGACCCGGTAGACCAAACCGTGCTGGCCAATGAGCAGGTGATCGACGGCAAGGGCTGGCGCACCGGCGCACTGGTGGAAAAGCGAGAGATCCCGGGCTACTACCTCAAGATCACCGACTACGCGCAAGAGCTGCTGGACCATGTGCAGGTCGGCAATGAGAAGGCCACGCTCAAGGGTTGGCCCGAGCGCGTTCGCCTGATGCAGGAAAACTGGATCGGCAAGAGCGAAGGTGTACGCTTTGCGTTCCCGCACGAGATCAAAGACGCGTCGGGCGCTCTGATCGGTGACGGCCGCATGTTTGTGTTCACCACGCGCGCTGACACCATCATGGGCGTGACCTTTTGCGCCGTGGCGCCTGAGCATCCGCTGGCGCTGCACGCGGCGGCGGGCAATCCAAAGCTGGCGGCTTTTCTGGAAGAGTGCAAGGCCGGCGGCACGACAGAAGCCGAGTTGGCGGTGAAAGACAAGGTGGGCATGCCCACGGGCTTGTTTGTCACGCACCCGCTCACCGGCGAGCAAGTGGCGGTGTGGGTGGGCAACTATGTGCTGATGAGCTACGGCGACGGCGCTGTCATGGGCGTGCCGGCGCATGATGAGCGTGACTTTGCGTTTGCTCTGAAGTACGACTTGCCTATCCGGCAGGTGGTGGCCGTCGCTTCGGGGGTACCGGCTACGCCGGGGGCCTCAGACGCAAGCTCAACATCGGCCTCCGACGCGCCCGCCACCTCGTCCTTGCGCCTCTTCAACGACAAGCAATGGCAGGACTGGTACGCTGAAAAAGGCGCGGGCGTGGCGGTCCAATCAGGCAAGTACAACGGCCTGCCCTTCAAAGCCTGTCTGGACGCCGTAGCTGCCGACCTGGCTGACAAAGGCCTGGGCGAGAAGAAAACCACCTGGCGTTTGCGTGACTGGGGCGTGAGCCGCCAGCGTTACTGGGGCACGCCGATCCCCATCATTCATTGCGCTGAACACGGCGCCGTGCCAGTGCCCGAAAAAGACTTGCCCGTGATCTTGCCGCAGGACTGCGTGCCGGACGGCTCGGGCAATCCGCTGATCAAGCACGAAGGCTTTCATACCGGCGTGGTCTGCCCTGTTTGCGGCAAGGCCGCCCGGCGCGAGACCGACACCATGGACACCTTTGTGGATTCGTCCTGGTACTTCATGCGCTACTGCGACCCCCAAAACAGCGCACAAATGGTGGGTGCCGGCACCGACTACTGGATGCGCGACCAGAATGCCGCCACCGGCGGCAGCGGCATGGACCAGTACATAGGCGGCATCGAGCATGCCATCCTGCACTTGCTCTACGCGCGGTTCTGGACCAAGGTCATGCGCGACCTGGGCCTGGTGAAAATTGACGAGCCCTTCACCAAGCTGCTGACGCAAGGCATGGTGCTCAACCACATTTACACACGTAAGACCGACAAGGGTGGTGTCGAGTATTTCTGGCCGCATGAGGTCGAGGACTTTCATGACGAGGCCGGCAAAGTGCTGGGCGCCAAGCTCAAACAAGCCAAGGGCGACTTGCCCGCCGGCACGCTCATCACCTACGAGGGTGTGGGCACCATGAGCAAGAGCAAAAACAATGGCGTCGATCCGCAAGACCTGATTGAAAAATACGGCGCTGACACGGCTCGTCTGTACACCATGTTCACCGCTCCGCCCGAAGCCACGCTGGAGTGGAACGACGCCGGTGTTGAAGGCTCTTACCGCTTTTTGCGCCGCGTTTGGGGCTTTGCGCACAAGCATGCAGAGGCGCTGCGCGCAGCCACGTCACGCGACCTGAGCCACGCTCCGTTGCGCGTAGAGGGCCAAAAGCTGCGCCGCGAAATGCATATGGTGCTCAAGCAAGTGAGTTACGACTACGAGCGCATGCAATACAACACCGTGGTGTCCGGCTGCATGAAGTTGCTGAACGCGCTGGACGATTTCGCCTTTGATGGCAGCAACGGCGATGCCGCCCTGCGCTGCGAAGGCGTGTCGCTGTTGGTGCGCCTGCTGTACCCCGCCTGCCCGCACCTGACCCACACGATCTGGGCCGAGCTGGGTTTTGCGCGCGCTGTCGGCGATTTGCTGGACGCGCCCTGGCCGCAGGTCGACGCAGCCGCGCTGGTGCAAGACGAGATCGAACTCATGCTGCAAGTCAACGGCAAGCTGCGCGGCGCGGTCACCGTACCTGCCGGTGCCGACAAAGCCGCCATCGAAGCCGCTGCACTGGCCTCAGAAGCCTTTGTGCGTGCAGCCAACGGCGCTCCCCCGAAGAAAGTCATTGTTGTGCCGGGCCGGCTTGTCAACATCGTCGTCTAACAAGGAGCTCAGACCATGCAACGTCGCCTTATCTTGTCACTGGCTGGTGCGGGCGCTCTGCTGATTGCCGGCTGCGGCTTTCGTGTGCGTGGCACGCCCAATTTCGCTTTCAATTCCATCTACGTTAATGCGCCGGAGAACTCTGGCCTGGGTGACGACCTCCGGCGTGCCCTGACAGCCAACAGCGCGCTGCGCGTGCTCACCAACCCGCAGCAAATGCTGGAGGCCGACGTGATTCTGGACGTCCTGGCGGACCGGCGCGAGAAAACTGTGGTGGGCACCAGCAGCGCGGGTCAGGTACGCGAGTTCCAGCTGCGTACGCTTTTTTCTTTCCGGCTGCGCACGCCTCAGGATAAGGAATTGATAGAGCTGGCCGAACTGCAACAGCAACGCGACATCAGCTACAACGAAAGCGCTGCCCTGGCCAAAGAAAACGAAGAAGCTTTGCTATACCGCGACATGCAAAGCGATCTGGTACAGCAAATCATGCGCCGGCTGTCTTCGGTGCGCGCTTTCTAAAAAACCACGGGCGTAAGATTGCCCCATGCAACTGGCTAGCGCGCAACTCTTTGAACACCTCCAGCGCGGGCTCAAAAGCCTTTACACGCTGTATGGCGACGAACCCTTGCTGGTGCAGGAATGCGCCGACACGCTGCGCGCCCACGCTCGTCAGCTCGGCCACACTGAACGCACGGTGCACACCGTGGCCGGCGCCCATTTCGACTG
>JBIKHX010000326.1:0-3178 GCA_044361945.1 Polaromonas sp.
ACGCCATCGTGGTGAGCAACCACGGCGGCCGCCAGCTGGACGGCGCGCAGTCGAGCATCCACGCCCTGCCCGCCATTGTGGAGGCGGTGGGCTCTGACATTGAGGTCTGGATGGACGGCGGCATACGCTCCGGCCAGGACGTGCTCAAAGCCTGGGCGCTGGGCGCACGCGGCACCTTGATCGGCCGCGCCATGGTCTACGGCCTGGGCGCGATGGGCGAAGCCGGCGTGACCAAGGCGCTGCAGATTCTGCACAAAGAGCTGGACATCACCATGGCGTTTTGCGGGCACACCGATATTCAGACGGTGGACAAAAGCATTTTGTTGCCGGGGACGTTTCCGACAGCCTGAAGGCGGGCTCGGGGGCGGGTTCGGGTGCGGCGGGCTATGCTTTCAGCCTTGCCATGACCACCGAACCCGTACGCCGTATTGCCCACCTCGACATGGACGCTTTTTTTGCGTCCATCGAGTTGCTGCGTTACCCGCAGCTCAAGGGTTTGCCGGTGGTCATTGGCGGCGGGCGGCGTTCTGTGGACGATGCTTTGCTGGTCAAGCATGGCGAGCGGGCGCTGCGCTTTATTCCACTCGAAGAGTTTCCGCGCCTCAAAGACTATGTGGGCCGCGGCGTCATCACCACAGCCACTTATGCGGCGCGGCAGTTTGGCGTGGGCTCGGCCATGGGGCTGATGAAGGCGGCCAAGCTGTGCCCTGATGCGATTGTGTTGCCGGTGGATTTTGACGAGGTGCGCCGCTACTCGCGCGCTTTCAAAGACGCCATTCGCGAAGTTGCCCCGCTGGTCGAAGACCGGGGCATTGACGAGGTGTACATCGACTTCACCAACGTGCCGGGCGGCCAGCGCGAGGGCGGGCGCTCACTGGCGCGCTTGATTCAACGCAGCATTACAGAAAAAACAGGCCTGACTTGCTCAGTAGGCGTGGCGCCCAACAAGCTGATCGCCAAGATGGCCAGCGAGTTCAACAAGCCCAACGGCATTTCCATCGTGCATGAGGCTGACCTGCAAAGCCTGATCTGGCCGCTGGCCTGCCGCAAGATCAACGGCATCGGCCCCAAGGCCGACGAAAAACTCAAACGCCTGCACATTCACACCATTGGCGAGCTGGCGGCGCAAGAAGTCGGCTGGCTGATTGACAACTTTGGCCAGGCCACCGGCGCGTGGATGCACGAAGCCGCCTGGGGCCGCGACAGCCGGCCGGTGGTGACAGAGAGCGAGCCGGTATCGATGAGCCGCGAGACCACGTTTGAACGCGACCTGCACGCGGTGCGCGACAAGGCCGCGCTGGGCGAAGTGTTCACGCGGCTGTGCGAGAAGGTGGCTGAAGACTTGCAGCGCAAAGGTTATGTGGGCAAGACCATCGGCATCAAGCTGCGTTACGACGACTTTAAAAGCGTCACGCGTGACCAGACGCTGGCGCACTACACGGCCGACGCCCAAGCCATTCGCCACAACGCCGGGCTGCTGCTCAAAAGGGTGCCGCTGGCGCAGCGGCTGCGGCTGCTGGGTGTGCGGGTGGGCACGCTGGCCAAGGCTGAAGATGTGGCGGCACTCGAACAAGCTTCCAGTACTGGCGCGGAAGAAAGCGCCCCGTCGCCCTATACCGACCAGTTGTTTTAAATCAGTTTCACTGCCGCGCCGTGCACACCGGTTTGATTACGTAGCAGTAAAAGGATTCAACACCTCCAACCCCAAGGCCTGGAAATCCGCCACATTGCGGCTGGCGATGGTCAGACCATGCACTTTAGCGGTAGCGGCAATCATGGCGTCTTCATACAGCGTGTCTGATTTGCGGTGCATCAACCGTGCCCAAGCGGTGAATGCTGCTGAGTCCATGGGCAAGACGTTGTACGCGCCCGCCATCAAGGCCAGCCAGTCTTCAAGTTGCTGAGCCTTGACAGGGTCTTGCTCACGCGTCATCTCGATGCCTGCCTGGATTTCGCCCAAGGTGACCGCCGACACGTAAAGATGTTCGTCATCCAGCGATTCCAGCCACGCCACAACACCCCCGTGCGGGCGCGGCTTGCGCAATTCAGACACCACGTTGGTGTCCAGCAAATACCGCTGCGTCACAGCATCGGCTCCACGGGCCGGCGCTGGGCTCGCCCCCGTGGCGCAACGGTCATGTCGGTACGGGCTTGGTCTGACAGCAGCAGTTGTTTTAACGAGGGGCGCGCTGCCGACTGCATACGCCGCCACTCCTGCACCGGCACCAGCACGGCCGCCTCAGTGCCGCGCCGGGTGACCATTTGAGGCCCCTCAAGCAGGCAAGCATCCAAAAATTCACTGAACCGCGCTTTCGCGTCTTGTACTGGCCATGTGTGCATCTCAACCCCCTCCAAACTAGTCATCTAGCTAGTCTGATAGAGATTGAGGCGAATGTCAATCCACATGCCTGATTCCCCCCCAAGGACTAACACCAGCAAAAAATAGAGAACTTTCCATTACTATCCAAGCTCACTTAATGAGTACTAAATAATTCTTAATTGGAACGAGATTAAATCGAGGGCATTGCTTTTCAGCCAAACGTGGGCGGATGCATGCAACGAAAAGAGCCAAAGCACGCCGTTTTGGATCGACTTCTTTGAGATCTTTGGCATCACCGACAAACGGGTGGCCACCTTCGAGCACAACGTCAAAAAGCTCGGCGGTGCCCAAGGCTTTGTCGACCTGTTTTGGCCTGGCAAGTTGCTGGTGGAGCAAAAGTCCCTGGGCAAAGACCTGACCGTTGCCAACACGCAGGCAATGGACTACCTGCACAACATCCCCGATCACGAACTGCCCGACTTGGTGGTGGTGTGCGACTTTGGGCAGTTTGAGCTGCGGCCCTTGAAGGGCGGCGAGGTACTGCGCTTCAAGCTCAAAGACCTGCACAAACATGTGAAGCACTTTGGCGTGTTGCTGGGCTACAAGGTGCAAACCATTCGCCCGGAAGACCCGGTCAACATCAAAGCCGCCGAACGCATGAGCCGCCTGCACGACGCCCTCAAGGCCAGCGGCTACAGTGGCCACGCGCTAGAGGTGCTGCTGGTGCGCCTGCTGTTTTGTTTGTTTGCCGACGACACCGGCATCTTTCAGCCCGCGCAATCCTTCAGGGACTTTGTTGAAGAACGCACCGCGCCCGACGGCTCAGACCTCGGGCCGCGCCTGGGGCAACTGTTTCAG
>JBIKHX010000036.1:0-10636 GCA_044361945.1 Polaromonas sp.
ACCGTGGCCGTGCTGACCGAGCAGGCGCTGACGCAGGCCGAAGCTGGCGTGGACATCGTCGCGCCCAGCGACATGATGGACGGTCGCATCGGCGCCATCCGCACCGCGCTGGAAAGCCGGCGGCTGATTCACACCCGCATCATGGCCTACAGCGCCAAATACGCCAGTGCCTTTTACGGCCCCTTCCGTGACGCGGTCGGCTCGGCCGGCAACTTAGGCAAGGCCGACAAAAAGGTCTACCAGATGGACCCGGGCAACACCGACGAGGCGCTGCGTGAAGTGGCGCTGGACATCGCCGAAGGCGCCGACATGGTGATGGTCAAGCCCGGCATGCCCTACCTGGACGTGGTGCGCCGCGTGAAGGACGAGTTCAAGGTGCCGACCTTCGCCTACCAGGTCAGCGGTGAGTACGCGATGCTCAAGGCCGCTGCTCAAAACGGCTGGCTGGACCATGACGCGGTGATGCTCGAAAGCCTGCTGGCCTTCAAGCGAGCCGGTGCCGATGGTGTGCTGACCTACTTCGCCATTGACGCAGCGCGTCGACTGCAGCGCAGCTGAGTCTCACCGGGCGCTCCCGGCATTCAGGCGCCAAGCCCCCTATCACCAGCGCTCTGCCGGCGGGTACGTGCGTCTTACCGGCTCAAGCTGACAACGCTCAGCCCAAGTGCTGCTTGAAAAATGTCAGGCTGCGCGCACGTGCCAGCGTGGCCGCAGGCTCGTCAAAAGAGCCGCGCTGGTCACAGTTGAAACCATGGTCGGCTTCATAGGTCTGCACGGTTACCTCCGGGTGCGCGGCGGCGAATGCATTGACCGTGTCCATAGCAATCCAGTGGTCCTTCTTGCCGAAGTGGGCCAGCACCGGGCAAACCGGCTGTCGCGCTGACTCATCCGGCCCCGTCATGCCGCCGCCGTAGTAGCAAACCGCTGCGCTCAAGCCCTTGAGCAAACAGGCCGCGCGCCAGCTCAGCAAGCCGCCCCAGCAATAGCCGACGATGCCGACCTTGCCGCCGCTGGCTTGGCGGGCGTGGTCGATCGCCGCCTGAATATCCTGCAAAACGCCCGGTGCCGGTAATGCCTCGGCAGCAGCCTTCAGACCCATGCCTTGGCCCATGTCAGCTGGGGTGTAGCCCAAGTCCACGCCGGCTTGAACGCGATGAAAAGTGGCTGGCGCAATCGCCAGGTAGCCGGCCGCTGCATAGCCGTCTGCCACCGAACAGATGTGCGAATTGACGCCGAAAATTTCTTGCAGCACCACCACCGCGCCCTTGGGTTGGCCGGCCGGCGCGGCCAAGTAGGCCGGCAGCTTAAAACCATCGGCAGCGGCAAGATCAATGAAAGAGCCCATGTTGAGTCACTCCTGAAAAAAAAAGAAAAAGAATTTAGTGGGCCAGCAGTTTTCGCTCGACAAAGTCAAGCCGGTCCTGACCCCAGAACATTTCGCCATCGACCACATAGGTCGGCGCCCCGAACACGGACTTGTCGATAGCCAGCTGGGTGTTGGCATCGTAGCGCTGGACAACTTCAGCACTGCCGGCTTGCTGCTGACGCTGCGCGCTCAAGCCTTGCTCGCTCAACAGTTCGGCCAGTACAGCGGCGTCGGCAATATTTCGCTCGTCGCGCCAGACGGCTGCAAAGATGGCGCCGCTCAAGCGCATCGCCGCCTCCACGCCGTCATGCTGGTCCACCGCAATCATCAGGCGAGCCGCATCGTCGCCGGCCACCGGGAAAAAGCGCGGCTTGACATGCATGGGCAGCTGCAAATGCTGGCTGAAACGCGCCAGCTCAACCAGGCGGTAAGCCTGGCGCTGTGGCGCGCGCTGGCCCAGCGGCAGGCCACCGGAGACTGCAAAAACCTTGCCGAAATCCGTGGGCAGCAAGCGAATACTGGCGCCGGCCCGGCGGGCCATGTCGGTAAAACGCGCATGGCCCAGGTAAGTCCAGGGGCTGGCCGGGCTGAAGTAGTAGTCGATCGTGGCGCTCATGGGGCTCTCCGGAGTGTTGCAGTGAGTTACATTGAATCCTTGCCGGCGTTTATAACCGGCATCACCATTGTTGCCGGAGAAACCCATGTCTGCTGTTGTTTTGATCACTGGCGCTTCGCGCGGTATTGGCGCTGCCACGGCCCTGCTGGCGGCGCGCCAGGGCTATGCCGTTGCCGTCAATTACAGCGCCAATTCCTTAGCCGCTGACGAAGTCGTGCGGCAAATCCGCCAAGCCGGCGGTACCGCCATGGCGGTTCAAGCTGATGTGGCCGACGAAGCGCAGGTGCTGACGATGTTTGAAAAAGTCGATGCCAAGCTAGGCCGCCTGACAGCGCTGGTCAACAACGCCGGCGTGGTGGACCAGACCTCGCGCGTGGACGCCATGAGCATGGCGCGCTTTAGGCGCATGTTCGAGATCAATGTCTATGGCAGCTTTGTCTGCGCGCGCGAGGCCGTGCGGCGCATGAGCACGCGCCACGGCGGCACTGGCGGCACCATCGTCAACCTGTCCAGCGTTGCGGCCCGCCTGGGCGCGCCCGGCCAGTACGTGGACTATGCGGCGGCCAAGGGCGCGATTGACAGCTTCACCGTCGGTCTGGCCAAGGAAGTGGCCACCGAGGGCATACGCGTTAACGCAGTGCGGCCCGGCATCATCGACACAGAAATTCACGCCTCAGGCGGCCTGCCCGACCGGGCCCGCGAGATGGCGCCGCAGGTGCCCATGCAGCGCCCCGGCAGCGCCGAAGAAGTCGCCCGCAGCATCCTCTGGCTGATGAGCCCGGAGTCCAGCTACACCACGGGCACCGTGCTGGACGTGACTGGCGGCCGCTGATGGATTTCAAGCCACTGGTGACGCTGCTGGCCATCGTCAACCCGCTGGCCTGCGTGGCTTTTTTCATTCACTACACACAAAGTTTTTCACCGGAGCAGCGTCGCCACACCATCCTGATTTCTTCTTGCAGCGCATTTGCCGTGATCGCTGCAAGCGCATTGCTGGGCGTGCAGATTCTGGAGTTTTTCGGCGTTTCCCTGGCCAGCTTTCAGGTGGGCGGCGGCATGCTGCTGCTGACTGCCGCACTGAGCATGCTGAACGCCGAAACACCGCAAACCAAAACCAACTCCGACGAATTGCATGACGCCGAAGAACGCGCTGCGCAAGGCGCCAGCATCGCCGTGGTGCCGCTGACCATTCCGCTGCTGACCGGCCCGGCCACCATGTCCACCGTGGTGATTTATGCTGACAAGGCCAAGACCTTCTGGCAAATGGCTACGCTGATCGGCTACGGTGTGGTGGTGGCGCTGGCCACAGCGCTGTGCTTTTCGCTGGCCGGCCCGATCGCACGCGCACTCGGCAAGACGGGCATCAATGTGATGACCCGGCTGATGGGCCTGGTCCTGGCAGCTCTGGCCGTGGAACTGATGGCCGACGGTCTGAGCAAACTCTTTCCGGTTTTGCGCGGCAACGCCTGATCTCTCGCGCCGGACTTCACTTTCGAAAGTATCGAAACACCATGAGCGACCTCAACTTCGACTACATCATCATCGGCGGCGGCACCGCCGGTTGCCTGCTGGCCAACCGCCTGAGCGCCAATGCCAGCAAGCGCGTGCTGATGATCGAGGCCGGCCGGCGTGACGACTACCACTGGATCCATATTCCGGTGGGCTACCTGCATTGCATCGGCAACCCGCGCACCGACTGGCTTTACAAGACCGAAGCCGAACCCGGCCTGAACGGTCGCTCCTTGGGCTACCCGCGCGGCAAAACGCTGGGCGGCTCGTCCAGCATCAACGGCATGATCTACATGCGCGGCCAGGCGCGCGACTACGAACGCTGGGCCGAACTCACCGACGACGATGCCTGGCGCTGGGACAGCGCGCTGGCCAGCTTTCGCATGCACGAGGACCACTACAAGCTCGACGCATCGCAGGGCTCGGTCAACGAAAACTTCCGCCGTTTGCACGGCCACAAAAGCCAACACGCGGGCAGCCAGGGCCTGGCCCAAAAAATCGGTGGCGAATGGCGCGTGGAAAAGCAGCGCCTGCACTGGGACATTCTGGACGCCTTCTCAATGGCGGCTCAACAAGCCGGTATCCCGGCCACCGACGACTTCAATACTGGCGACAACGAAGGTGTGGGCTATTTCGAAGTCAACCAAAAGAGCGGCTTTCGCTGGAACACGGCCAAGGCCTTCCTGCGCCCGACCTGCTTTGGCCGGCCCAATTTTGAAATGTGGACCAGCGCGCAGGTGTGCCAGTTGATCATTGAAAAACAAGCAGACGGCAGCCAGCGCTGTACGGGCGTCGAGGTCTGGAGCGGTAGCGAGCGCGTCAACGTGCTGGCCACGCGAGACTCGGGCGGGCTGCGCGGCGAAGTGCTGCTCTGCGCAGGCAGCATCGGCTCGCCGCAAATCCTGCAACTCTCGGGCATCGGCCCGGCGGCACTGCTGCAGCAGCACGGTATTGAGGTCCAACAAGACCTGCCCGGCGTGGGCGCCAACTTGCAAGACCATCTGCAAATCCGCTCGGTCTACAAAATCGGGACCGGCGGCAAACGCAACGTGACGCTCAACACCATGGCCAATTCGCTTTGGGGCAAGGCCAAAATCGGTTTGGAATACGCTTGGGCCCGCACCGGCCCCATGAGCATGGCGCCTTCGCAGCTGGGCGCTTTCACGCGCTCCAGCCCCGACCGGGCCCACCCGAATATTCAATATCACGTGCAACCGCTGTCGCTGGACGCCTTTGGCGAGCCGCTGCACGACTTCAACGCTTTCACCGCCAGCGTCTGCAACATCAACCCGACCAGCCGCGGCAGCGTCAACATTCAAAGCGCCCGCTTTGAAGATGCACCGGCCATTGCCCCCAACTACCTGAGCACGCCCGAAGACCGGCAGGTGGCCGTCGAGTCTTTGCGCCTGACGCGGCGCATCGTCGGGCAGCGCGCGCTGGCCGCCTACCAGCCCGAGGAGTTCCGCCCCGGCGCACAGCACCAGAGCGACGAGGAGCTCACCCGGCTGGCCGGCGACATCGCCACCACCATTTTTCACCCGGTGGGCACCACCAAAATGGGCAAATTAGACGACCCAATGGCCGTGGTGGACTCGCACCTGCGGGTGCGCGGCATCAGCGGGCTGCGCGTGGTCGATGCCGGCGTGATGCCACTCATCACCAGCGGTAACACCAACTCGCCGACCCTGATGATTGCGGAAAAAGCGGCGGCCTGGATCACCCGCGGCGAATAAGCCCTCGGGAAAGCACCAATGCGGTCATTGGTTCCGCAGCCTATAGTGAATTCACTGCAAACGAGACAAGCTCTCGTCTTGCGAGGAGCGGGGGAGACTCAGACGTCAAATAAGAAACAAGTTAATCGGACCGTCCACACGATGGGCCCGAAAAAAGCGCTGGCAACCCCGGCGCTTTTTTTATGCCCTGCTGCAGCAAGCGGCCTGAGACAATCGTCCGCATGGAAATCTTCTTTGTCACCGCCGCGTCCCTGCTGGCCGGGTTTGTAGACGCCATCGTCGGCGGCGGTGGCCTGGTGCTGGTACCGGCCCTGTTCGCAGCCTTTCCAAGCACCCACCCGGCCACACTCTTTGGTGTCAACAAAGGGGCCTCCATTTGCGGCACCGCCGTGGCCTCCGTGCAATATGCCCGTCGGGTTGAGCTGCGCTGGGCTGCCTTGCTGCCGGCCGCCGTCACAGGCTTTGCCGGCTCGATGGCCGGGGCATGGCTGGTCACCGAGATTTCGCCTCAGTTTTTACGCCGCTTGCTGCCCCTGGTGTTGCTGGGCGTGTTGATCTACACCCTGGCCAAAAAAGAACTCGGTCACCACCACGCGCCGCGCTTTGCCGGCCGCGCTGAAACACTGGCGGCCTGTTGCATCGGGCTGGTGATCGGGTTTTACGACGGCTTCTTCGGCCCGGGCACCGGCAGTTTTTTGGTTTTTTTGTTTGTACGCTGGCTGGGCTATGACTTTTTAAACGCCTCGGCCTCGGCCAAGCTGATCAACACCGCCACCAACTTGTCGGCCCTGCTGCTGTTCGCCTACAAAGGCCACGTCTGGTGGCACATTGCGCTGACGCTGGCCGTGGCCAATGTGCTGGGCAGCCTACTGGGTACACACATGGCGCTCAAACATGGCGCACGTTTTGTCCGCGTGGTTTTCATCCTGGTGGTCAGCGCGCTGATCCTGAAGACCGGCTACGACGCCTTCTTGCGCTAAAGGCCTACGCGCGCTTACCGCGCCGGGCTAGACACAGGGGAGGCAGGAGGTGACGCAAGCGGCACGCCGAGGCCCTTCGGTCGGGCTTGCGGCGCACCCGAGGGCGTGAACAAGCTGGCAGGCGCCACACCCGGGACACCGGGGCGCAGCTCGGTCACACCCAGCACATTCACGTTGACGACTTCACGCGGCTTGCCCATGGGCGCTGCGGCCTGACCGGCCTTCACCGCTTTCAGATCCTCTTCATTGGGGTAGTGTCCAAGCAAAACATAGTCAAACACACGCCGCGCAATGGGGGCGGCCTGCGCAGCGCCGAAGCCTGCGTTTTCAACCACCAGCGCTAAAGCAATTTGCGGGTTGTCGGCCGGTGCAAATGCGGTGTAGAGCGCATGGTCGCGCAAATGCTCTTCGAGCTTGGCGGCGTTGTACTTGTCCTTTTGGCCGACCGACACCGCCTGGGCAGTTCCGGTCTTGCCCCCGCTGAGGTAGATGGCGCCGGCAAAGACGCGGGCAGAGGTGCCATCTTGCGTGACACTCACCATGGCACGGCGCACAACCTCCACATTGTCGGGCTTGAAATTAAGGTCTTCGGGCGGCTCAATCACAGCCGGCACCAGTGCGCGCGTGACGCTGTCCTGGGTGCCGAGAATCAAGCGGGGCTTGTGCTTGACGCCCTTGGCGGCCAGCACAGCCGTCGCCTGCGCCAACTGCAGCATGGTGAACGCGTTGTAACCCTGACCAATGCCCAGTGAAATCGTCTCGCCGGCGTACCATTTTTGTTGATCTGGCTTTTTGTAGTTGTTGCGCTTCCATTGCTGGTTGGGCAACACACCGCGCACTTCGCCATTGATGTCGATGCCGGTGATCTGGCCGAAGCCCAGCGGCATCATGAAGTCATAAATGGCGTCGACGCCCAACTCATTGGCCAGTGAGTAGTAATACACATTGCTGGATTTAACGATGCTTTGGTGCATGTCCACAGGCCCCAGCGGCAGCCCGTGGCTGCGGAACTGGTGCCCGCCGAAAGTCCAGGAGCCGGTGTCATTGATAACGGTGCCGGCCGATCGCTTGCCGGCCTCCAGCGCGGCCATGGCCATGAACGGTTTGTAGGTCGAACCCGGCGGGTAGGTGCCGCGCAGCGCCCGGTTGAGCAAGGGCTTGTCAATCGAGTCGTTCAGCGCCTGCCAACTTTCGTTGTCAATGCCGTCCACAAACAGATTCGGGTCAAAGGTCGGCTTGCTGACAAAGGCCAGCACTTCTCCCGAGCGAGGATCTATGGCCACCAGCGCGCCGCGCCGGTCCCCGAACATGTCTTCCACCAGCTTTTGTAACTTGATGTCAATGCTTAGCATGACCGTGTTGCCGGGTGTGGATGGGCTGCTGGCCAGCTTGCGGATAGCGCGCCCGCCGGCCGAGGTTTCCACCTGCTCGACCCCGGTGATGCCGTGCAACTGCGTCTCGTAACTTTGCTCGACGCCCAGCTTGCCGATGTAATCGGTGCCGCGGTAATTGCCTTCGTCTTCGCTCTCCTCGATGCGCTCTTTCTCGCGCTGGTTGATGCGGCCGATATAGCCCACCACGTGGCTGCCCAACTCGCCATACGGGTAGCTGCGAAACAGCCGGGCCTTGATGTCCACCCCGGGAAAGCGAAAGCGCTGCGCCGCAAAGCGCGCTACTTCTTCGTCAGTCAGGCGCGTGCGAATCGGCAGAGACTCAAAGCTCTTGGTGTCCTCGCGCAATTTTTTAAAGCGCCGTTTGTCACGCGGTTGAATGTCAATGAACTGCCCAAGCGCCTCAATGGTGGCATCTATATTGGCCACCTTCGACGGCATGATCTCCAAGGTGTACGCCGAATAATTGGTGGCCAGAACCACCCCATTACGGTCCAGGATCAAGCCGCGGTTAGGCACGATAGGCACGATCGCAGTGCGATTGCTTTCCGCCTGCTCGCTCAAGTCGTCATAACGAATGACCTGCAAATACACCAGCCGCAGCGACAGCAGAAAAAAAGCCAGCAACATCACCAAGCTCGCCACCAGCACCCGGTCGCGAAAACGATTCAGGTCCGTTTCAATATTGCGCAGCTCAATCATGATGCGTCAACCAAAGCGACAAGCGTGGGGGCCACAGGCCGCAGCGAAGGGCCGCCACGAGCAAGGCCAGCCCCCTCGGGGGGCAGCGCAGTACGCGAAGCGACAAGCGTGGGGGCCATATTTTTAAAGGGGCCGGTTCTCATCCGGGTCCGGCGCCCGGCGCTGCGGCGCCAGCAAAATGACGCTGACCACCGGCCACAACAAGGCCTCGATCAAAGGTGCCAGCAACAAACTCCAGCCCGGAAAGGCATCGCCATTGACCAGGCGGATACACAGGTCCACCATGTGCGATACAAAAAACAAGGGCAAAACCTGTATGGCCTGCGATGACATCGGAAACCATAACAAGCGCCGGTGGATCATGGTCGCAAAAAAGCTCAGCGTGGTGTAAGACAAAGCGTGCTGCCCGAGCAACGCGGTCTGGTGAACGTCCACAGCCAAACCGAACATAAAGGCCAGCGCAATGCCGATGCGCAGCGGCTGATGCACATTCCAGAACACCAGCACCAGAGACATGAAGTCAGGCATCCAGGGGTTGCGGCCGAAAGGCAGCATGTCCAACAAAAGTGCCATCAACAGACTGGCCCAGATGAAGGTGGGGCTGGCCGGCAACAAAAGCTGCTGCCCTCCGCGCATGATCATGAGCGGCCACCTTTCTTGACAGGGACGACAGGCGCAGCTTCCGGCGGCCGGGCAGCAATTTGGGCTGACTGCGGCGTGAGCACCACCACATGCCGTACGCCGGAAACCAGCGCCAAAGGAATGCAATGAATGCGGGCGAAGGCTGTTTCGGCGCGGCGCTCGATGCGGTCTATGCGGGCCACCGGCAAACCGGGCGGGTAGACGCCATCCACACCGCTGGTGGTGAGCAGGTCGCCTTGCAGCACATCAGTGTTGCTACCCATGAAGCGCAGCTCCAGACCGCCGCCGCCGCCGGCGTCACCAAACGCCAGGCTGCGAACGCCGGTGCGCACATTGAGCACCGGAATCGCCAGGTCGCGGTCAATGATCAGCGTGACTTCACTGACCAAGGGATGAACCAGCGTGACCTGCCCGAGCACGCCCGATTCGTCGATCACCGGCGAGCCCAAGGCAATGCCCGAGGTCATGCCTTTGCTGATGATCACTTTACGCGTGTAAGGGTCGGCCGCGTCGTACAAAACTTCTGCCGCCATACCCTCCACCTTGAGCTGCTCGCGCAAGTCCAGCAAAGTGCGCAAACGCTTGTTTTCCAGCGTGAGCTGCTCGACCTGGGTGGCGCGCAGCGCCTGTGCCAAAAGTTTGGTGGACGCTTCCTGCGACTCTGTTTTAGCTGACTCCAGACTGATGAAATAGTCACCCATGGCTCGCAGGACTTGCACCGGCTGCATGGCCATCCATTGCACCGGGTAAAGCGCTGTCGCCAGCACCGCCCGAAGCGGCTGGGTCATGTGAAACCGGGAATCGGCCACCATCAGAAACAGGGCCATGGCGCTGAACAAAAGCAGCTTGGAAAAGGCAGACGCACCCTGCTTGAAGAAGGGCGGCGGTGCGCGGTCAAGCGTTCCTAGTGGCATGGCTGGATACGCTCGCTACAAAAAAGTTGTCAGCGAGCGGCGCTTACTCCGATGTGAAGATAGAGCCAAGCCGCTCCATGCGCTCCAGCGCAATACCGCAACCGCGCACCACGCAAGTCAGCGGGTCTTCGGCCACCAGCACCGGCAAGCCGGTTTCTTCGGCCAGCAGGCGGTCCAGATCGCGCAGCAAAGCACCGCCGCCGGTCAGCATCATGCCGCGGTCGGCGATGTCGGCGCCCAGCTCAGGCGGCGTGTGTTCGAGCGCGGTCTTGACGGCCGAGACAATGTTGTTGAGCGGGTCGGTCAGGGCTTCGAGAATCTCGTTGCTCGAGATGGTGAAGCTGCGCGGCACGCCTTCGGACAGGTTGCGGCCCTTGACTTCCATCTCGCGCACTTCAGAGCCCGGGAAGGCCGAACCGATGTTTTTCTTGATGGCCTCAGCCGTCGGCTCGCCGATCAGCATGCCGTAGTTGCGGCGGATGTAATTGATGATGGCGTCGTCAAAGCGGTCGCCGCCCACGCGCACGCTGCCTTTGTAGACCATGCCGCCCAGGGAAATCACGCCGACTTCGGTGGTGCCGCCGCCGATGTCCACCACCATGGAGCCGCTGGCTTCAGATACAGGGAGGCCGGCGCCGATGGCTGCGGCCATGGGCTCTTCGATCAGGTACACGTCGCTGGCGCCGGCGCCCAAAGCGCTTTCGCGGATGGCGCGGCGCTCGACCTGGGTCGAGCCGCAAGGCACGCAAATGATGATGCGCGGGCTGGGGCGGAAGATGCTGC
>JBIKHX010000327.1:0-3166 GCA_044361945.1 Polaromonas sp.
GCATTGGCGATCATGCCGCCGATGGGGTAATAAGTGCCAGCCGTGCCACCCGTGCCGATGCGAAAGAACTGTTGCGCTTGGGCAGCACTTACAAAGGCGGTTGCAGCAACTACGGCGGTGACAAGATGTTTAAAGCGCATGGTGTTTTCCTTAGGGGTAATTAAATTGAACAGCCCAAGAGTAAACCACAACGGCAGACAAAATCAGCCAGTGAAATCCCGAAGTCGGGTCTGCGAGTGGCTGTTCAGCGGTTTTTGGACTTCATAGCCCGTTCGACCTCACGTTTGCCTTCGCGATCTTTGATGGTGTCGCGCTTGTCATGCTCGCCTTTGCCTTTGGCCAGGCCGATTTCGCATTTCACTCGCCCGTTTTTCCAGTGCATATTCAAAGGCACCAAGGTAAAGCCTTTTTGCTCCACCTTACCCATCAGGCGTTTGATCTCATCTTTGTGCAGCAGCAGCTTTTTGGTGCGGATCGAGTCCGGCCGGACATGGGTGGAGGCGGTACCCAAGGGGTTGATCTGGCAGCCGATGATGAAAACTTCACCATTACGGATGACCACGTAGCCGTCTGTGAGTTGCACCTTGCCTTCGCGCACCGACTTGACCTCCCAGCCTTCTAGAACCATGCCGGCTTCAAAACGCTCTTCAATGTGGTAATTGAAGTTGGCTTTTTTGTTGTCCGCAATGCGCACGGCCGCGGCCGCCGCTTTGGGCGAGAGCTTGGCTTCGGGCTTGGCGGGTTTGCCACTTGAGGCCGCTGCGGGTTTTTTAGAGGAGCTAGCTTCTTTGGTGGCCATGGCAAAAAGGTGAGGGCGCGATCGACTCATACAATTGCAAGCCGCCCCGCATTGTATGAAAACCGTTCACAAGTCCGTCCTCATCTGGTACAGCGCCGAAGAAATGTTCGCGCTGGTCACCGGTGTGCCCCATTACCCGGTTTTTTTGCCCTGGTGTGACCAGGCCAGCGTGCTGGCCGAAGACGAGGCCGGCATGACTGCCCGCGTCGGCATTGCTTTTGGCGGCATCAAACAAAGCTTTACCACCCGCAATACCCATGTACCGGGGCGCCAAGTTCAATTGCATCTGGTCGATGGGCCTTTTTCCAAACTCGAAGGTCAATGGGACTTCAGCCCTGTGGGTGCTGAAGGCCAGCGGGCCTGCAAGGTTGAACTCTCGCTGCGCTACGACTTTGACAATTTCGCCTTGGCTGCACTGGTGGGCCCGGTCTTTGGCAAGATCGCAGGCAGCCTGATAGAAGCTTTTGTCAAGCGCGCAAGCCAGGTTTACGGCGAACCCTGAAAACGCTGACCAGTATGAAAATCACCCTGGTTTACGCGCCTGAAGCCCGCCAAATGCGGAAATGGTTGATTGACATGCCCCTAGGCAGCACGCTCAGCCAGGCTTTGGCGCAAAGTGGTGCCATGGCGGAATTGACCGACCTGGCTGAACGGCTGGCCACCGGGGACTTGACGGCAGGCATTTGGGGCAGGGCGGCTGGGCCTGCACAAGTGCTGGAAGATGGCGACAGGGTGGAGCTTTACCGCGCTTTGCGGGTAGACCCCAAAGTCGCCAGGCGCGAGCGATTCAAAGGGCAGGGGAGCCGCGGCGCCGGTCTTTTTGCCAAGCGCCGTGAAGGTGGCAAGGCCGGTTACTGAGCTCAATTGAGCCTATTGCACACGGGTACAATCGTGTTTTTGGAGCTTTACCCATGCGCCTCCTCGGCAAAGCGCTCACCTTCGACGATGTTTTGTTGGTGCCTGCGTTCTCCCAAGTCCTGCCCAAGGACGCCTCACTTTCCACCCAGTTTTCCCGCAATATTCGCCTGAATTTGCCTCTGGTCTCTGCGGCCATGGACACCGTTACCGAAGCCCGCCTGGCCATTGCCATCGCCCAAGAGGGCGGCATCGGCATCGTTCATAAAAACCTGACCCCTAAAGAACAAGCGGCCGAGGTGGCCAAAGTCAAGCGCTACGAGAGCGGCGTGCTGCGCGACCCGGTGGTCATCTCGCCAAAGCACACCGTGCGCCAGGTCATTGAAATGAGCGAGCAACTCGGCATTTCGGGCTTTCCCGTCATTGAAGGCGGCCGGGTGGTCGGCATCGTCAGCGGTCGAGATTTGCGCTTTGAAACCCGTATGGAAGAGCCCGTCAGCTCCATCATGACGCCGCGCGAACGCCTGATCACTATGCCCGAGACCGGTACCCTGGCCGACGCCAAGTTCCTGCTCAACAAGCACCGGATTGAGCGCGTGCTGCTGGTCAATGACAACTTTGAGCTCAAAGGCCTGATCACCGTCAAAGACATCACCAAACAAACCAGCTTTCCGAATGCCGCCCGCGACGCCGAAGGTCAGCTTCGGGTGGGTGCTGCCGTCGGTGTTGGTGAGGGTACCGAGGCGCGCGTGGAAGCCTTGGTCAAGGCCGGGGTGGACGCCATCGTGGTCGACACCGCGCACGGCCACAGCCAAGGCGTTATCGACCGCGTGCACTGGGTTAAACAGAACTACCCGCACATCGACGTGATAGGCGGCAACATCGCTACCGGCGCTGCGGCCCTGGCCCTGGTCAAGGCGGGCGCGGACGCGGTAAAAGTCGGCATTGGCCCCGGCAGCATCTGCACCACCCGCATCGTGGCGGGTGTGGGCGTGCCGCAAATCATGGCCATTGACAACGTGGCCACCGCCTTGCGCGGCAGCGGCGTGCCCTTGATTGCTGACGGCGGCATCCGCTACAGCGGCGATATTGCCAAAGCCATTGCCGCCGGCGCAGGCACGGTGATGATGGGCGGTATGTTCGCCGGCACCGAAGAAGCCCCGGGTGAAGTGATTTTGTTTCAGGGCCGCAGCTATAAGAGCTACCGCGGCATGGGCAGCATTGGCGCCATGCAGCAGGGCAGTGCGGACCGCTATTTTCAAGAGTCCAGCACCGGCAACCCCAACGCCGACAAACTGGTGCCCGAGGGTATTGAGGGTCGTGTGCCGTTCAAAGGCTCTATGGTGGCCATCATTTACCAGATGGCCGGCGGCTTGCGCGCCAGCATGGGTTACTGCGGTTGCGCCACCATTGACGAGATGCAAAACAAGGCCGAGTTTGTCGAGATCACCTCCGCCGGCATACGCGAAAGCCACGTTCACGACGTGCAAATCACCAAAGAAGCGCCTAACT
>JBIKHX010000328.1:0-3161 GCA_044361945.1 Polaromonas sp.
GACACCCTGCGCGTGCTCAAGTCGCCGGACGTACTGGAGCGTTTTGCCAAAGAGGGCGCAGAGCCCGTGGGCAATTCGCCAATTGACTTCAACAACTATGTACGCGCTGAGTTTGTGAAATACAACAAAGTCATCAAGGACAACGGCATCAAGGCCGATTAAGCAAGCGCCTCGTAACACTGAACACAAGCCACCATTTTTAGAAAGCCCAGGATGACCACGCCAGAGATGATGACCCCTAAAAACCGCGCTCAGCAAACCATGGCCCATAACATGACGCTGGTGGCGCACCACGAGCTCGATGGCTTTGGCGGCATGGGCGAGGGCATCGCCATGCAAAAAACCGATGACGGCCGCCGCATCCTGTGGATGGCACACGAGTCGGCTCCCAAAAACTTCACCGGTGTTGATGTCACCGACCCGAAGAACCCGCGCGTGATTGTGCAGACCGAGTTGCCCCACATGAAGGTGCGCTCCAACTCACTGGATGTGGTGGGCAACCTGATGGTGGTGGCCAACCAGACCAAAGAAGTCAATATGAAGCCGGCCGGCTTCAATGTCTACGACATCTCTATCCCTGAACAACCCAAACTGATCTCGCATTTCGATTGCTCGGGCCCTTATTCGCGCGGCGTTCACGCGGTCTGGTTTGTCGACGGTAAAACAGTGCACATGGCTTCCGGCGCGCACGACTTTCAGCCGCACAACGCCAAAGACGACCAGATCTACCGCATCATCGACATCTCCAACCCGGCCAAGCCGCAAGAGACCGGTCGCTGGTGGTACCCGGGCACACGCGTGGGGGACACCATGCCGCCGCCTGCGCGTTTGCCAGCGCAGTTTGACACCGGCTTTCGGGCGCACAACACCAATGTGTTTCCCCAACGCCCCGACCGCGCGTATGTGGGCTACATCGACGGCGGGGCCATCGTGCTCGACATCTCCAAGCCTTCGGACATCAAAATGGTGTCGCATTGGAATCATTCGCCGCCGTTCAACGGTTTCACGCACACCGTGCTGCCGCTGTTTGATCGCGGCCTTTGGGTGGTCAGCGACGAGTGTGTACAGGACGACGGCAAGGACTGGCCCAAGCTGGTCTGGATGGTCGACGCCCGCTCGGACGCCAACCCCGTGCCCATCTCCACCTTCCCCGCGCCGCCGTATGACGCCTTTGCCAAACGTGGCGGCCGCTTTGGCGCGCACAACCTGCACGAGAACCTGCCACTGCCGGTCTCTTTCCAATCGGACACACTGACCATTGGCACATTCTTTAACGCCGGCGTGCGTGTTTATGACACCAGCAACCCTTACCAGGTTGAAGAAGTGGCCTACTTTGTACCTGGCACGCCCCGACTGGCCCCGGCGGGTGCGGTTCAGCTCAACGACGTGTTTGTCGATGACCGCAAACTGGTCTACACCGTGGACCGTTTCGGCGGCGGCTTGTACATCCTGGAAATGAATCTCTGAACGCGCCTTCCCCCGCGATGAAACGCGACCCCCTGGCCGGGAAAATCCCGGTCACCCTCATCACTGGTTTTCTGGGCAGCGGCAAGACCACGCTGATCGCCCGTTTGCTGCGACACCCGGACATGAACCGGGTGGCCGTGGTGATCAACGAGATCGGTGAGATCGGCATTGACAACGACCTTGTCAAAATGTCGTCCGAGAACGTCAGCCTGCTGGCCAATGGCTGCCTGTGCTGCTCTGTGCGCACCGACTTGCAGGAAACCCTGCGCGAGTTGTTTGGTGAGCGGCGGGCCGGCCAGATTCCGGACTTTGACCGCGTCATCATCGAAACCACCGGCCTGGCCGATCCTGCGCCCGTGATTCAAACCCTGGCCAGTGACACCATGCTGGGCGCGCATTACCGGCTGGACGGCGTGGTCACGCTGGTGGACGCGGCCAATGCTTTGACACAGCTGGCCGAGTTCCCTGAGCCCGAGCATCAGATTGCCCTGGCCGACCGGATCTTTTTGACCAAATGCGACCTGTCCACCGAGCCCGCCATGGCCGAGCTGACAGCGGCCATTGCCCTGATCAACCCGCGTGCCGACATCCGGCGTTGCAGCCAGGGTGAGATAGACCCGGCAGACCTGATCGGCATCGGCCTCACGAGCGCCCGGGCCGGCAACGACACCTTGCACTTTCTGGGGGAGCTCAAGCCTCGTACAGCGGCCGACGAGCCAGCCGCTTACCTGGGCCAGCGTCTGCCGGCCCGGCACGACCCGGCCGTCAAAACCTTGTCGCTGCGTTTTGATGCGCCTTTCACCTGGGCGTCTTTCTCAGCGGCCATGGAGTTGGTGATTTCGCTGCGCGGCAAGGACTTGCTGCGCGTCAAGGGCATCGTCAATGTCGAGGGTAATCCGGTGGTGGTGCAAGGCGTGGGCCATGTTTTTCACCCGCCGCTGCCCCTGGACCGCTGGCCCAGCGCGGACACCGGCTCACGCCTGGTGTTTATCACCCGCAACATCGACGAAGCCAGCTTGCGGTCGCTGTTTCAGGCCGTCAGCCTGATGCAGGCCTGAGCCCGCAGCGGTTTAAAAATGTTTTTTGAGCTGTGCCAACTGCTTTTGCGGGTGGCGCTAAACCGGGGGGTTTTTTTGGTGACAATAGACCCTTCGCCTGGGTGGTGAAATTGGTATACACAGCGGACTTAAAATCCGCCGCTTCGTTAATAGCGGGCGTACGGGTTCGACCCCCGTCCCAGGCACCAGTTCACCCGAAATGGGTAAGATCAAACCATGCCCCGTTACAACGCCCCTTTTGAAATCCATGTCCACGGCGAAGTGCCCCTGCGTGCTGATGTCGGTTTTGACCAGTTGCAAGAAGCGCTCAAGCCCTTGTGGACTTACGCCGGGGCCAAGTCCCTGGCCGATGGCGCTGCCAGCGCGTACGAAGAAGAGCCCGGCATCCGTTTGGATGTAGAGACGCATTTGCTGCATCTGTGCTGGACGGTGTCGGGGGACGAAGACTTTCGTCAGGTGCTCGACGAGATGTGCATGGGCCTGAATGATCTGGCTGAAAGAGGTGCGCCCATTGAGGTCACTTTTTACGACGCTGACTATGACGACGAAGAAGAAGAGGACGGCAACGGGCAAGACGCCCGGGACGACTTTGCCATGTACTTTGTCGGGCCGACGCCCGCTGCCATCATGCAGGTG
>JBIKHX010000329.1:0-3150 GCA_044361945.1 Polaromonas sp.
CTCACCGCACCGGCCCAGGCGCCTGCGGCGTTGAGCGCAAAGTCAACATTAGAGGGAACCCTGGACGGTAAATGCGCCTGCAAAGTTTCCATGCTCAGAGACAGCGCAGCTGATGCCAGACTCGCCACACTGATAGCCCAGGCCCCCCGGCCGCTGCGCAGCGCTGCCAGCGCGAGCAAAAAACCCAAGGGGGCATAACCCAGGAAATTGGTGCTGACATCAAAGCCGGTCCAATAGCGCGGCCAGGCTGAAGTCAAAAAAACGAATGGCGATAAGCCCTGGTCACGCCAGCCGGTGAAGGGGTACAGACTGGCATAAACAATCAGGCACAAAGTAGCCAATGCCAATGGCCAAGCCGTGGTCCGTTGCAGGGCGGAGCTCATGCAGGCGCCACCATGTTTGTCTCAAGTTGGGGCGTATGGATCAGCCCTGCCAGGGCTTGACCACCACCAGCACCACAGCCGCCACCAACATCAGCACCGGCAACTCGTTGAACCAGCGCCACCAGACATGGCTGCGCGTGTTGCGGTGGGCCACAAAATCTTTGAGCATGCGCCCGCACAGGTGGTGATAAGCCAGCGCCAGCAGCACCACCAGCAGTTTGGCGTGCATCCAGCCATTGCCCGGACCGCGGCCTATGCCGTAACCCAGCCACAGCCAGAGCCCCAGCACCAGCGCCGGTACCGCCAGCAAGGTGGTGAATCGCAGCAGCTTGCGGGCCATCAGCAGCAGGCGCTCGCGCTCGGCCACGCTGCCCTCAGGCACCATGGCCAGGTTCACAAAAATCCGCGGCAAATAGAACAGCCCGGCGAACCAGCTGGCAACAAAGATGATGTGAAACGATTTGACCCAGAGCATGCCGGCAGTGTAGCGCTGGGCCCCGGCTTCGAGTTTTGGCACAATTTGCCCATGACCTCCTTTGCACCCTTCCCACTTGGCCGGCCCCGCCGCCTGCGTCGCGACAGCTTCACACGCAATCTGGTGCGTGAAAACAGCCTGAGCGCACACGACCTGATTTACCCGGTGTTCGTCACCGACGGTCAGCGCCAGCGGGTGCCTATTGCCTCCATGCCCGGCGTCGAGCGCCTGAGCCTGGACTTGCTGCTGCCGGTGGCCGAAGAATGCGTCAAGCTGGGCATCCCGGTGATGGCGCTGTTCCCGGTGATTGACACCGCCCTGAAAACGCCCGACGGCCGCGAGGCCATGAACCCCGAAGGCCTGGTGCCGCGCGTCGTGCGCGAACTCAAAAAACGCTTTCCGGAACTCGGCGTCATGACCGACGTCGCGCTCGACCCCTTCACCAGCCACGGCCAGGACGGCCTGCTCGACGACACCGGCTACATCTTGAACGACGAGACCGTGGCCGTGCTGACCGAGCAGGCGCTGACCCAGGCCGAAGCCGGCGTGGACATCGTCGCGCCCAGCGACATGATGGACGGGCGCATTGGCGCCATCCGCAGCGCGCTGGAAGGCCGGCGGCTGATTCACACCCGCATCATGGCCTACAGCGCCAAATACGCCAGCGCCTTTTACGGCCCCTTCCGTGACGCGGTCGGCTCGGCCGGCAACCTGGGCAAGGCCGACAAAAAGGTCTACCAGATGGACCCGGGCAACACCGACGAGGCGCTGCGCGAAGTGGCGCTGGACATCGCCGAAGGCGCCGACATGGTGATGGTCAAGCCCGGCATGCCCTACCTGGACGTGGTGCGCCGCGTAAAAGACGAGTTCAAGGTACCGACCTTCGCGTACCAGGTGTCAGGTGAGTACGCGATGCTCAAGGCCGCCGCTCAAAACGGCTGGCTCGACCACGACGCAGTGATGCTCGAAAGCCTGCTGGCCTTCAAGCGCGCCGGTGCCGATGGTGTGCTGACCTACTTCGCCATTGACGCAGCGCGCCGGCTGCAACGCAGCTGAGTCTCACCGGGCGCCCTCGGTATTCAGGCGCCAAGACTCCTATGACCTGCGCTCAGCCGACGGGCACGGGCTTTTTGCCGGCTCAAGCTGGTGACGCTCAGCCCAGGTGCTGCGTGAAAAATGCCAGGCTGCGCGCGCGTGCCAGCGTGGCCGCAGGCTCGTCGTAAGAGCCGCGCTGATCACAATTGAAACCATGGTCGGCCTCATAGGCCTGCACGGACACCCCCGGGTGTTTGGCGGCGAAAACATTGACCGTGTCCATGGCAATCCAGTGGTCTTTCTTGCCGAAGTGGGCCAGCACCGGGCAGACCGGCTGGCGCGCTGACTCTTCGGGGCCTGTCATCCCGCCACCGTAGTAGCAAACCGCTGCGCTCAGGCCCTTGAGCAAACAGGCCGCGCGCCAACTCAGCAAGCCGCCCCAGCAATAGCCGACGATACCGACCTTACCGCCACTGGCCTGGCGGACGTGGTCGATCGCCGCCTGAATATCCTGCAAGACGCCCGGTGCCGGTAAGGCCTCGACAGCGGCTTTCAGGCCAATGCCCTGGCCCATGTCAGCTGGGGTGTAGCCCAAGTCCACATCGGCTTGAACGCGGTGAAAGGTGGCCGGCGCAATCGCCAGGTAGCCCGCTGCGGCATAGCCGTCTGCAACCGAACAGATGTGCGAATTGACGCCAAAAACTTCCTGTAACACCACCACTGCGCCTTTGATCTGGCCGGCCGGCGAGGCCAAGTAGGCCGGCAGCTTGAAACCATCAGCAGCTGCAATTTCAATGAAAGAACCCATGTTGAATCACTCCTGAAAAAATAAGAGAAAGATTTTATTTGGACATCAGTTTTCGCTCAACAAAGTCAAGCCGGTCCTGGCCCCAGAATATTTCGCCATCCACCACATAGGTCGGCGCCCCGAACACGGACTTATCGATCGCCTGCTGCGTATTGGCTTCGTAGCGCTGGGTAACTTCAGCAGTGCCGGCTTGCTGCTGGCGCTGCGCGCTCAAGCCCTGCTCGCTCAGCAGTTCAGCCAGTACAGCGGCGTCGGCAATATTACGCTCGTCGCGCCAGACGGCTTCAAAGATGGCGCCACTCAAGCGCATCGCTGCCTCCACACCGTCATGCTGGTCCACCGCAATGATCAGGCGCGCCGCGTCGTCGCCGGCCACCGGGAAAAAGCGAGGCTTCAGATTCATGGGTACATGCAAATGCTGGCTGAAACGCGCCAGTTCGACCAGGCGG
>JBIKHX010000037.1:0-10552 GCA_044361945.1 Polaromonas sp.
GGTCAGCAAGCGGTTTCGCTGGGGCTGGCCGACCAGTTCGGTTCGCTCGAATTCGTCGCCCGTGAGGTTGTCAAAGCCGAAGACATCATTGACTACACGCGCCGCGAAAACGTGGCCGAGCGCTTGGTCAAGCGCTTTGGTGCAGCGCTGGGCGAGGGCGCCATGAAGGCAGCGCTGCGCAGCGCGCCTGCTTTCCGCTGAATCAACCAGTAGGCCTCAGCGCCCGATGCAAAACACCGTGGGTAGGCCCAGCGGTGGCGCCGGTTTCTCATCACGCCGGCTTTTCCAGGCGCTGACCAGCGCGCTGCGTGACCAGGCTGCCTCTAGCGTCAAGCCGCAGCTCAGGGCCAGCCGCGTGTTGCCATTCATGGTTTGTAGCAAGGCGCCCAGCAAGGCTGTGTTGCGGTAGGGTGTTTCAATAAAGATTTGCGTTTGCCCTGTCTTCAGGGCCAGCGATTCGAGCTCGCGGATGCGCTGTGTGCGTTCACTCGCGTCTTGCGGCAAGTAGCCGACAAAGGCAAAGTTCTGCCCGTTCAGACCGCTGGACGCCAGCGCCAGCATCAGTGACATCGGCCCTGTGAGCGGAACCACCTGCACGCCCAGGTCATGCGCAGCGCGAACCACCGACGAGCCCGGGTCGGCAATGGCCGGCATGCCGGCTTCACTCACCAGCCCCATGTCCTGGCCTTGCAAGGCGGGCTGCAGCAGCGGACGGGCGTCAAACTGGCCGCCGTGATCGCCTTTTTTATGCACCTCGCGTGGCAGCTCCTGAATTTGCAGCGTCTGAATGGTCTGGGCCAGCGGGTGCAACTCGTTCACGCGCTTGAGGTAAGCACGCGTGCTGCGGGCGTTTTCGCAGACCCAAAAGCCCAGCCGGGCGGCGACTTCGAGCGTGCCTTGCGGCATGACTTGTTGCAGGGGCGCGGCAGTGTCGCAGCCGAAGTCCAGCGGCGCTGGCACCAGGAACAGTTTTCCGTAAGTGCTCATGCGGGGGCTTTCGCGCCGAGCAGGCGGATGCCGGCGGCTTCTATCAGGCGGCAGGTGCGAATCAGCGGCAGGCCCACCAGCGCGGTCGGGTCATCGCTGTCAATGCTTTCGAGCAGGGCGATACCCAGGCCTTCGCTTTTGGCGCTGCCGGCGCAGTCGTAGGGTTGCTCTGCCCGCAGGTAGTTTTCAATGGCGTCGTCGCTGAGTTGGCGAAAGCGCACTTTGACGGCGGCCAGGGATGCTTGCTCAAAGCCGCTGGCCCGGCAGACCACCGCCACCGCGGTTTGAAAGATCACTGTGCGCCCGCGCATCTGGCGCAGCTGGGCCACGGCGCGTTCGTGCGTGCCGGGCTTGCCCAAAGGCAGGCCGCCCAGGTCGGCCACCTGGTCGGAGCCGATCACCACGGCGTCTGGAAAAGCTGCGGCCACCGCATGCGCCTTGGCCAGCGCCAGTCGCTGCGCCAGTGCGGCCGGCGCTTCGCCGGGCTGCGGTGTCTCGTCTACGTCGGGTGCGGCCACGGTAAATGGAATGCGCAGCCGTTGCAGCAGCTCCTGGCGGTAGCGCGAGGTCGAACCTAAAACAAGTGCGCGTTGCGCTGGCAAGCCGGTCTCGGCGGGGGCTGGGATAGAGGGCGTCATGCCCCGATTCTCTTACACTGCCCCGCATGTCCAGAAATTTCCAGCCCCAGCGGCTGAACCTCCAAGCTTTGGCCCAAGACGGCCAGCCGTGGTCAGAAGTCACCCCCCTCAAAGACTTGCAACGCCTGGCCGAGGAAGCCCAAGACCTTGCCCCGGATGCCGTCGTTGCATGGCAGGCGCGCGCCGAGTTACGCCCGCAGTCCGGCGCCGAAGACCAGGTCTGGCTGCACTTGACTGCCCATACCTCTGTGCCCCTGACTTGCCAGCGCTGCATGGCGGCGGTGAGCACAGCGCTTGAAGTTGAGCAGTGGTATCGCTTTGTGGAGTCAGAAGAAGTGGCCATGGCCGAGGACGACGAGTCCGAAGAAGACCTGCTGGTGATGCTGCCGCAGTTTGACTTGCTGACCTTGCTTGAAGACGAGTTGCTGATGGCGCTGCCGCTGGTGCCCATGCACGAGAGCTGCCCGGTGACGCCGGTTTTCAGCGCGGGTGACCCGGCGGTCGAGGCCGAGCAGGCCAAGCCGAACCCGTTTGCGGTGCTCAGCCGGCTTAAGAAAAACTGATGCCAGAAGCCGGGCGCTGCCCCTGGGCTGTCCAAACGGCCCCGAAGGCGCTATAATCGTGGGCTTCGCGTACTGCTGCAACGCCAGACCGGCCATGACTTCCAAGTTTCATGGTTTTTAAAGTCAGGCCCGCTGTAGTGCGTAATTACCAACCCTACACCCCCTCAGGAGCGGATCATGGCCGTCCAACAGAACAAAAAATCACCTTCCAAACGCGGTATGCACCGCTCGCACAATGCCTTGAACGTTCCGGGCATTGCGGTTGAGTACACGACTGGCGAAACCCACTTGCGCCACCACATCAGCCCTACCGGCTTTTACCGTGGCCGTAAGGTGCTTAAAACCAAGTCCGAAGCGTAATTCACGCATAGACAAACGAGCCCGCACTCATCCTGCGGGCTTTTGTTTTGTTGCTTAAGCTCTTTTTGACAGTCTCTGTCACCCCATGATCAGGATTGCCGTTGACGCCATGGGCGGGGACTTTGGCCCCTCGGTGACCGTGCCGGCCAGCCTGGCATTTTTGAGCACGCACATCGATGCCGGCATCCTTTTGACAGGTCTGCCCGCTAGCCTGTCCGCCCATCCCCGTTTTGCCCAGTTGCAGTCGCATCCACGTTGCCAGATTGTTCCGGCCTCGGAGGTGGTGACCATGGATGACCCGCTCGAGGTAGCCCTTCGGCGCAAAAAAGACTCCTCCATGCGGGTGTCTGTTCAGCAGGTCAAGGACGGTGCGGCCGACGTCGCTGTGTCAGCCGGTAACACCGGCGCTCTGATGGCTATTTCGCGCTATGTGCTTAAAACGGTCGATGGCATTGACCGCCCGGCCATTGCCACCCAGCTGCCCAACGCCAAAGGTGGCGCCACCACCGTATTGGACCTGGGCGCCAACGTCGACTGCAGTGAGCACCATTTGCTGCAGTTCGCCGTCATGGGCTCTGCCCTGGTGGCCGCCATTTCCAATGTGCCCGCGCCCAGCGTCGGACTCTTGAACATTGGCGAGGAAGTCATTAAAGGAAGCGAAGTCATTAAAAAAGCGGGTGAATTGCTGCGATCTGCCGCTAAAAGTGGCGATTTAAACTTTTTTGGCAATGTCGAGGGTAATGATATTTTCAAGGGAACCACGGACATCGTGGTTTGCGACGGCTTTGTGGGCAACGTCGCGCTCAAAGCCAGCGAGGGCCTGGCGGCCATGATTGGCGGCTTCATGAAGGCTGAGTTTTCTCGCAATATCTTCACGCAAATTGCTGCTTTTATGTCTTATCCGGTGCTATCTGCGTTTAAAAAGCGTGTTGACCACCGTCGTTATAACGGCGCTGCGCTGTTGGGCTTGCGTGGCCTGGTCTTTAAAAGTCACGGTTCGGCAGATGCTTTTGCCTTTGAGCGCGCACTCAATCGCGCTTATGATGCAGCCGCTAACAACCTGCTGGGCAAAGTGAAGGAACGCATTGCCCACGCGGCACCGCTGCTGGCCCATGTGGCTGCTGTTTCCCTGAGCGAAGCCGCTTCGGTGGCAGATTCAGAGGAGTTTTCTACTTTGCCGCAGGCCCCTGTCCATTGACGATCTTTCGTCCCTCATGTGAGACCTGAATGAGTCGTTTTTCCCGCATCACTGGCACTGGCAGCTACCTGCCACCGCATCGTCTGAGCAATGCCGAACTGGTCGCCGAGCTGGCTGCCAAAGGCGTTGATACCTCCGACGACTGGATCGTTGAGCGCACCGGCATCCGGGCGCGGCATTTTGCTGAAGCCGATGTCTGCGTCAGTGACCTGGCGCTACATGCCTGCCGCAAGGCCATCGAGGCGGCCGGCTGCCAGGCCGCCGACATCGACCTGATCATTGTGGCGACGTCGACCCCGGACATGGTGTTTCCGTCATCGGCCTGCATTTTGCAAAACAAGCTGGGTGTGGCCGGTTGCCCGGCTTTTGACGTGCAGGCGGTTTGCAGCGGCTTTGTTTACGCTCTGACTTTGGCTGATTCCCTGATCAAGACGGGAAGCGCCAAACGGGCCTTGGTGGTGGGTGCCGAAGTTTTCTCGCGCATTCTGGACTTTTCAGACCGCACCACCTGCGTTTTGTTTGGCGACGGTGCCGGCGCTGTGGTGCTCGAAGCCTCGGATGTGCCCGGTATTTGGGCCACAGACCTTCACGCCGATGGCAAACATGTCGATATTTTGTGTGTTCCCGGGCATGTCTCGGGCGGTAAGGTATCGGGCAGCCCGCTGCTGACCATGGACGGTCAAGCTGTTTTCAAGCTGGCCGTTGGCGTACTCGAAGACGCCGCCCGTGCGGTGCTGGCCAAGGCTGGCAAAACCGAGGCCGACATCGACTGGCTGATTCCGCACCAGGCCAACATCCGCATCATGCAAAGCACCGCCAAAAAGCTCAAGCTGTCCATGGACAAAGTGGTGGTGACGGTGGACCAGCATGGCAACACTTCGGCCGCGTCGATTCCGCTGGCGCTGGATGTGGCCGTGCGCAGCGGCAAAATCAAAAAAGGCGACACGCTCATGCTCGAAGGCGTGGGCGGCGGCTTCACCTGGGGCGCTGTGCTGCTCGACTACTGAGCGGGCACTGGCGCTTACTTAGCTTATTTCAACGCTTATTTAACGGAGTCTCGTTTTTGAAGCCATTTGCTTTTATCTTTCCAGGCCAGGGTTCGCAGTCGGTTGGCATGTTGGACGCCTGGGGTGCACACACCTTGGTTGCGCAAACCCTGGCTGAAGCTTCTGACGCCTTGGGCGAAGACCTGGGGCAACTCATTCGTGAAGGCAGCAAAGAAGCCCTGGCCCTGACCACCAACACCCAGCCCGTGATGCTGGTGGCCGCAGTGGCCGCTTACCGCGTTTGGCTGGCCGAGACTGGCACTCCTCCTGCTGCGGTCGCCGGCCATTCATTGGGGGAGTATTCGGCCCTGGTGGCAGCCGGTGTTTTGACCTTGGCTCAAGCCACGCCGCTGGTGCGCTTTCGGGCGCAAGCCATGCAGGATGCAGTGCCTGTGGGCTTGGGTGCCATGGCGGCCATTCTCGGTATGCCGGCCGATAAAGTCATCGAAGCTTGCGCAGAAGCCGTGTGCAGTTTCGGGCCGGGTTCCGCCGAAGTGGTCGAGGCCGTTAATTTCAATGACCCGGGTCAGACCGTGATTGCCGGCAGCAAGGCCGCCGTTGACAAGGCTTGCGAAGTGCTCAAAGCCAATGGTGCCAAACGCGCTTTGCCTTTGTCGGTGTCTGCGCCTTTTCACTCGAGCCTGATGAAGCCTGCAGCAGACAAGCTGCGCGAAAAACTTGCTTCTTTGAGTCTGGCTGCGCCGCAGATTCCTGTGGTCAACAACATTGATGTGGCGGTCGAGTCTGACCTGGACCGCCTGCGCGATGCACTGTACCGTCAGGCTTTTGGCCCCGTGCGCTGGGTCGAGTGCGTGCTGGCAATGAAAGCGCGCGGTCTGCACACCCTGATCGAATGCGGCCCCGGCAAAGTGCTGGCCGGCATGGTCAAGCGAATAGACGCCGACCTGACCGGCGCAGCCCTGTTCGACCCTGCCAGCCTGGCCGAAGTTAAAACACTCTTGATGAGCAAAGCATGACGGACATCCAAATTAAAGGCCAGCTCGCGCTGGTGACAGGGGCTTCGCGCGGCATTGGCGCGGCCATTGCTCTCGAACTTGCCCGTCGGGGCATGAAGGTCATCGGCACCGCCACCACAGATGAGGGTGCTGCCCATATTTCAAGCACGCTCGCCGCCTACCCGGGCTGCGCCGGCAAAAACCTCAACGTGACCGATGCGGTCGGCATTGAAGCGCTGATCGACAGCCTGGTCAAAGAGCACGGCGGTATTCAGGTCCTGGTCAACAACGCAGGCATCACCCGCGACATGCTGGCCATGCGATTAAAAGACGATGACTGGGATGCAGTGCTCGACACCAACCTCAAGGCGGTGTTTCGCATGAGCCGCGGCGTCATGCGCAGCATGATGAAGCAGCGCTACGGTCGCATCATCAACATCACTTCGGTGGTGGGTGCATCTGGTAACCCCGGGCAGGCGAATTACGCCGCCGCCAAGGCTGGCGTGGCCGGCATGACGCGGGCGCTGGCCCGTGAGTTGGGCTCGCGCGGCATCACCGTCAACTGCATTGCCCCGGGTTTCATTGAAACCGACATGACCGCCAGTTTGCCCGAAGAGCAGCAAAAAGCATTGCTCGGCCAGATCCCGCTGGGGCACCTGGGCAAGCCGCAAGACATCGCGCATGCGGTCGCTTTCATAGCTAGTCCTGAAGCCGGCTACATCACAGGACAGGAAATTCATGTCAATGGCGGCATGTACATGTGAGGCCTTTTGAGGTAAAAACTGAGTTTTAAGCCGGTTCTCATCCGTCCGGCGGGCCTGAAGGGAGAGCGCTCTCTAAGCGGCTAAAATCACGGATTAATTCACAACCCTTAGAGGGAACTATGAGCGATATCGAAGCACGTGTTAAGAAAATTATTGCCGAGCAACTTGGCGTTGAAGAAGGCCAAGTCACCAGCGAGAAATCGTTTGTGGCCGACTTGGGCGCAGACTCACTTGACACAGTGGAACTGGTGATGGCACTCGAAGACGAGTTTGGCATTGAGATCCCGGACGAGGACGCGGAAAAAATCACCACCGTGCAAAACGCGATTGATTACGCCAACAGCCACCACAAAGCCTGATCAGGCTTTTCCCCAACTTACTCAAAGGCCGTTCGCGGCCTTTTGAGTTTTTCTCCAGGATTTGCGAATGAGCCGTCGTCGCGTCGTAGTGACAGGTCTGGGTTGTATCAGCCCCGTGGGCAACACGGTAGCTGAGAATTGGACCAACCTTATGGCCGGGCAATCAGGCATCGGGCTGATTACCAAGTTTGATGCCAGCGCTTTCTCCTGCAAGATCGCAGGCGAGGTCAAGGGTTTCCAGATCAGTGATTACATCGCTGAAAAAGAAGGCCGGCACATGGATACTTTCATCCATTACGGCATGGCTGCAGCTTGTCAGGCCGTGGCGGACAGCGGTTTGCCGATAGGCGACTTGCTGACCGAAGACCAGGCCGTGCGTATAGGTTGCGTCATCGGTTCGGGCATTGGCGGCCTGCCGCTGATTGAAGATACCAAGGTTGAACTGGTTGCCAAGGGGCCCAGGCGCATCACACCGTTTTTTGTGCCCGGCTCCATCATCAATATGATCTCCGGACATGTATCGATGAAGTTCGGCTTTAAGGGCCCCAACATCGCCATCGTCACGGCCTGCACCACCGGCCTGCATTGCATTGGTGAAGCTGGACGAATGATCGAATACGGAGACGCCGATGTGATGATCGCCGGCGGCTCAGAAGCAACTGTTTCACCTCTGGGTGTGGGCGGCTTTGCTGCCATGCGCGCGCTGTCCACCCGCAACGACGATCCTCAAACCGCCAGCCGCCCCTGGGACAAAGACCGCGACGGTTTTGTGCTGGGCGAGGGCGCCGGCGTGATGGTGCTCGAAGAATACGAACACGCCAAGGCGCGTGGTGCCCCTATTTATGGCGAACTCGCCGGTTTCGGCATGAGCGCTGACGCCGGCCACATGACCGCGCCCAGCATGGACGGCCCCCGCCGCGCTATGTTGAGTGCCTTGGCCAACGCCTCAGTCAATGCTGATCAGGTTCAGTACCTCAACGCACACGGCACCTCTACACCCTTGGGTGACATCAATGAAACCCAGGCCATCAAAGCCGCTTTCGGCGAGCATGCCCGGCGCATGGTGGTGAGTTCGACCAAGTCCATGACGGGCCACTTGCTCGGTGGTGCGGGCGGCATCGAATCGGTCTACACCGTGCTGGCGCTTCACCATCAAAAAGTACCGCCCACCATCAACATCTTCACCCAGGACCCGGAGTGCGACCTGGACTACTGCGCCAACACGGCGCGAGATGTGAAGATGGATGTGGCGCTTAAAAACAATTTCGGTTTTGGCGGTACCAACGGCTCACTGGTTTTTAAGCGGATTTAAACCGGCCTCTGCTGTGACCCTGCACAACGCCCCATCGGTGAGCTATCCCTTGGGGCGTTCGCGTTTTCTGGTGGTTTTTTTGTTATCCGGCTGGTTGCTGGCTGCCAGTGTCACCTGCTGGTGGTGGCGCTGTGCAGCACCAGGCGACTGGCGGCCGCTACTGGGTGCGCTGTGTTGCCTGCTCGCTGGTCTGGCCATGACCGCCGGCTGGCGGCGTTCGCCGGTTGGCGAGCTGCAGTGGGACGGTGAAAACTGGTACTGGGAGAGCGAGGTCTACCAAGCCAGTGCTGAGCTCAATGCCCCTGTGGTGACGTTCGATTTGCAATCGGCCATGCTGCTGCGACTGGACAATCCGGCTGGTGCTGTGTGGTGGTTGTGGGCGGAGCGCACGGCTCTGCCTGAGCGTTGGTTGGACATGCGCCGTGCCGTGCATGCCCCGCGAAGGCCGCTGAATTTGCAGGTTTCTGATGCGGCGCAGTGACCGCTTGTTCAGCTTGCCGCTAAAGTGGTGGATCTTGTGGCTCAAAGTCCAGGCGCTCACTTGAAGCCATGCGCCAGTGCCCCCACCTAGTAGAAATTCGCTTTTTCTTTTTCTTGTTTTTTTCTGAGAGCTCATGATGCTTCAACTGAATCGAATTCCCTTGCGCGCTTTGGCCTTGAACGCCCTGGTGACATTGAGCCTGGGTGCTGCCATGTTGGCGCCGCAAACGGCTTTGGCGCAAGCCCGCGCGCTGCCGGACTTCACCGACCTGGTCGATCAGGTCGGGCCGTCGGTCGTCAATATCCGAACGCTCGAAAAAGCCAAGCCGGCCAGCGCAGCCGGCGGCGGCACTGAGGAGCAAATGCTCGAGTTCTTCCGTCGCTTTGGTATTCCGGTGCCGCCCAACATGCCGCGCTCACCCCGGCCGGACCGCGGTCAGCCCGATGAAGACCAGCCGCGTGGCGTCGGCTCGGGCTTTGTTTTGTCCAGCGACGGCTTTGTGATGACCAATGCGCATGTGGTCGAAGGCGCGGACGAGGTCATCGTCACCCTGCCCGACAAGCGCGAATTCAAGGCCAGGATCATCGGGGCTGACAAGCGCTCTGACGTGGCTGTTGTGAAAATTGACGCCAGTGGCTTGTCGGCCGTCAAAATCGGTGACGCCAACCGCATGCGCGTGGGCGAGTGGGTCATGGCCATCGGCTCACCGTTTGGCCTGGAAAATACCGTCACGGCCGGCATCGTCAGCGCCAAGCAGCGCGACACCGGCGACTACCTGCCTTTCATCCAGACCGACGTGGCCATCAACCCCGGCAACTCGGGTGGCCCGCTCATCAATATGCGCGGTGAGGTGATCGGCATCAACAGCCAGATTTACTCCCGTTCGGGCGGCTTTCAGGGCATATCTTTTGCTATCCCGATCGACGAAGCCATTCGCGTGTCTGACCAGCTGCGCAGTACTGGCCGCGTCACGCGCGGACGCATTGGTGTGCAGATCGAGCAGGTCAGCAAAGAGATCGCCGAATCCATCGGCCTGGGCCGGGCGCAAGGCGCTTTGGTTCGGGGGGTGGAAGCGGGTGCGCCTGCTGACAAAGCCGGCATAGAAGCGGGCGACATCATCACCCGGTTCGACGGCAAGGTCATCGAAAAATCTTCCGATTTGCCGCGACTCGTGGGCAACGTCAAGCCCGGTACACGTTCACCCATCACGGTGTTTCGCCGTGGCACGTCGCGCGATCTGATGGTGACCATCGCCGAGATCGAGCCTGAAAAACCCGCCCGCCGTGCCGCTGCGCCCGAAGTCAAGCCCCCGGTAGCCGGCCCGGCCCAGGCCATTGGGCTGGTGGTGGCAGAGCTCAATGACGCACAAAAGAAAGAATTGAAGCTGCGCGGCGGTGTGCGCGTCGAGTCGGTCGAAGGCGCTGCCGCCCGCGCCGGTTTGCGCGAGGGCGACGTGATCGTGGCGATTGCCAATGCCGAGGTGCTCAGCGTCAAGGATTTTGAGCAGTCGCTGGCCAAAATCGACAAGACCAAGACCGTCAATGTGCTGTTTCGCCGCGGTGACCTGGCTCAATACGCCTTGATTCGCCCCGGCCGCTGAGCGCGCCATAGCCTTTGAAGCCCTGTGGGCTTCAGGGCTGCGGGGGCTTTTTGAGGCCCTGTAAAAATTTATTTTTTATTTCCCCAGGTTCTTTTTCTTTGTCTGTAGGCGCTAACTTGTATTTGAGTTATTCATCGTGCGAATAGTGCTTCAATGAATTTGGATAGAATGGGGGCTACTTTCGGTTTATTTTGCTATATAGATCGTTTCTGAGTGGTGCTTGTGCACACGTTTTAAGCAATTTATGCGTGATCCACAGATCGCCCACAAGTTGTTCAGAGTTGCGCA
>JBIKHX010000330.1:0-3139 GCA_044361945.1 Polaromonas sp.
CGGCGGTATCGCCTACAACTCTGAAGAGTTTGAGACGATTTGCAAGCGCGGCCTCGAAGCCTCCCCCACCAACGAGCTTTTGATTGAAGAGTCACTGCTCGGCTGGAAAGAGTACGAGATGGAAGTGGTGCGCGACAAGGCCGACAACTGCATCATCGTCTGCTCGATCGAAAACCTGGACCCCATGGGCGTGCACACCGGCGACTCCATCACGGTGGCACCGGCGCAAACGCTGACCGACAAGGAATACCAGATCCTGCGCAATGCTTCACTGGCTGTGCTGCGCGAAATCGGCGTTGATACGGGTGGCTCGAATGTGCAGTTCTCTATCAATCCGGTGGACGGCCGCATGATCGTGATCGAGATGAACCCACGCGTTTCGCGTTCGTCGGCCCTGGCCTCCAAGGCGACGGGCTTTCCTATTGCCAAGGTCGCGGCCAAATTGGCCATCGGCTACACGCTCGACGAATTGCGCAACGACATCACCGGCGGCGCTACGCCAGCGAGCTTTGAGCCCAGCATTGATTACGTGGTGACCAAGGTCCCGCGTTTCGCGTTTGAAAAATTTCCGACGGCTGATTCACGCCTGACGACACAGATGAAGTCCGTTGGCGAAGTGATGGCCATGGGCCGCACCTTCCAGGAGTCCTTTCAGAAAGCCCTGCGCGGCCTGGAAGTTGGCGTGGACGGCATGAACGAGAAGACGCAAGACCGCGAAGTACTTGAAAAAGAACTGGGCGCGCCCGGCCCCGAGCGCATCTGGTACGTCGGTGATGCTTTTGCCCTTGGCATGAGCGTGGACGAGGTGTTTGCCCTGACCAAGATCGACCCCTGGTTTCTGGTGCAAATTGAGCAGATCGTCAAGGTCGAGCTTGAGCTCGAAACAATGTCGCTGGACCAGATGGACGCGCCCACTTTGCGCGCGCTCAAGCAAAAAGGTTTTTCAGACCGCCGCCTGGCGCGCCAGCTCAAAACCACCGACACCGCCATCCGCGACAAGCGCAAGGCACTCGGTGTGCGCCCGGTCTACAAACGGGTGGACACCTGCGCGGCCGAGTTCGCGACCAACACCGCCTACATGTACTCGACCTATGAGGCCGAGGGCAGCGAATGCGAAGCCGCGCCCACCGACAAGAAAAAAATCATGGTGCTCGGCGGCGGCCCTAACCGCATCGGCCAGGGCATCGAGTTTGACTACTGCTGCGTGCACGCGGCACTGGCCATGCGCGAAGACGGTTACGAGACCATCATGGTCAACTGCAACCCCGAAACCGTGTCCACCGACTACGACACCTCGGACCGCTTGTACTTTGAGCCGCTGACGCTCGAAGACGTTCTGGAGATCGTTGACAAAGAAAAGCCCTTGGGCGTGATCGTGCAGTACGGCGGTCAGACGCCTTTGAAGCTGGCGCTGGACCTCGAGCGCAACGGCGTGCCCATCATCGGCACCTCGCCCGACATGATCGATGCGGCCGAAGACCGTGAACGCTTTCAAAAGCTCTTGCATGAGCTCAAGCTGCGCCAGCCACCCAACGCGACGGCCCGTACCGAACCCGAGGCGCTTGAAAAGGCCGCCGCTCTCGGTTACCCACTCGTGGTGCGCCCCAGCTATGTGCTGGGTGGCCGCGCCATGGAAATCGTGCACGAGCAGCGCGATCTTGAGCGTTATATGCGTGAAGCTGTGAAGGTCAGCCATGACTCGCCGGTGCTGCTGGACCGTTTCCTCAACGACGCCATCGAGTGCGATGTGGACTGCATCCGCGATGTGGCCGGCAAGACACTGATCGGCGGCGTGATGGAGCACATTGAGCAAGCTGGTGTTCACAGCGGCGACTCGGCGTGCTCCCTGCCGCCGTATTCACTGAGCGCTGCCACGGTCAACGAGATCAAGCGCCAGACAGCCGCCATGGCGCAGGCGCTGAACGTGGTCGGTTTGATGAACGTGCAGTTCGCCATTCAGAACATTGACGGCCAGGACGTGATTTATGTGCTGGAGGTCAACCCCAGGGCTTCGCGCACCGTGCCTTTCGTCAGCAAGGCCACGGGCATACAGTTGGCCAAAGTGGCGGCACGCTGCATGGTCGGCCAGACCCTGGCGGCACAAGGCTTCACCAAAGAAGTCACGCCGCCTTACTTCAGTGTTAAAGAAGCCGTCTTCCCGTTCGTTAAGTTTCCCGGCGTGGACACCATCCTTGGCCCCGAGATGAAATCCACCGGCGAAGTCATGGGCGTGGGCAAGACCTTCGGCGAAGCTTTTGTCAAGTCGCAGCTCGGTGCCGGCACGAATTTGCCTCAGTCCGGTCGCGTTTTCCTCACGGTCAAGAACAATGACAAAACACGCGCGGTGGCTGTGGCACGGGCGCTGGTTGACATGAAGTTTGACCTGGTTGCTACCAAGGGCACTGCCGCGGCCATTCAGGCAGCGGGGATTGCCTGCGGTGTGGTCAACAAGGTCACTGAAGGCCGCCCGCATGTGGTGGACATGATCAAGAACAACGAGATCGTGCTGGTCATCAACACCGTTGAAGAGCGCCGCAACGCGATTGCCGATTCGCGGCAGATCCGCACCTCGGCCTTGCTGGCGCGGGTCACCACCTTCACCACCATTGCCGGTGCCGAGGCTGCAGTACAGGGCATGGCGCACATGGATAACCTCGGTGTGGTGTCTCTGCAAGAGATGCATGCACAGCTCATTTGAGGTTTTTATGGCTCCCGGGCAATTGCATTAAACTCAAGCCCATAAATACGCCGCCGCCAGTTGTCTGGCGGCGGTTTCGCTTTTGCAGGAGACAAGATCCCGATGACCACCTTACCGATTACCAAACGCGGCGCAGAAAAACTCAAAGCCGAGTTGCATCAACTCAAGACGGTAGACCGTCCGTGGGTGATTGGCGCCATTGCAGAGGCCCGCGCTCAAGGTGACTTGAGTGAGAACGCCGAGTACGACGCCGCCAAAGACCGTCAAGGCTTCATTGAAGGCCGGATTCAAGAAATTGAAGGCAAGTTATCGGCCGCGCTCATCATTGACCCGCAGTCGGTTGACGCAGATGGCAAGGTTGTTTTCGGCTCCACCGTAGCGCTGGAAGACGAGGACACCGGCGACAAGGTGACCTACCAGATCGTCGGAGAAGACGAGGCT
>JBIKHX010000331.1:0-3138 GCA_044361945.1 Polaromonas sp.
AAACTGTCCGGGGAAATTCTGGTGAACAAACAAAATTTTCATGACACGACCTTCAACACACCCAACTTCAACAGCCAGGCAAGTAATCGCAACACATAAGGGCGCCGGTCTGCGGGCACACCTTGCACCCACTGCTCGGCGGACTGCTGGTTCGTGCCTGCGCTCAGCACCGCCTTGATTTCTTCTTCACTGGGCAAGATCAGCTTGGCAAAGTCGATCATGGCCAGCTGCCTGTATTGCAGCGTGCGCTGAAGGGCCAGCTCCACATTGGCGTCTACCAAGGCCAGCACAGTCTGCGGCGTCAGCGCCTGCGAGGGGTAGCTGGCAAAGGCATGAAACGGGTCCATGCGCGCAGGCCACGGATGTGCAAGGGGCTTGGTATCTTTGCCCTGCTTGGCGCGAATATCTGAGAGCTGCGCCCAAAGCGCCTCATACTGGCCAATGACGGTCTTCCAGTCATACACACCCACCGCCCGCTCGCGCCCGGCCTCGCCCATCTGGCGTCGCAGCTGAGGCGAATTGAACAAACGCTCAAAGGCCTGCGCTGTGGCCTGCACATCCACGGCCACCAAAGAACAAGCATGGCCGCAGTACATGTCGTAGGTGTCAAGCGCTAGCGCATGGCGAAGGGCCAAGTCACCCCCAAGGCCCGCTTGGGGCATGAGCGTAGGTATGCGAAAGCCATCTATGCCATCCCTGACCGTGTCTTTGTAGCCGTCCCAGTCTGAAACCACCACAGGAATGCCAGCAGCCATGGCCTCGATGGGAGCGATGCCAAAAGTCTCTTGAATATTGTCCGAAAGGGAGCAAAACACATCGGTACTGGCCCAAGCGGTTTGACGGTCTTCGGGCTTGCGCCCATCTAGCGTCACAACACGCACAGAGGGGCAGGCCAAGCTTGCAGCTTGCGCATAGGCCTTGGAAATGAACTCATTGGCATGCCAACCGCACTCCAGCAGAACCACTTTTTTGCCTGTTTTTTGTACAGCAATTTCTAAGGCTTGGTACAAAGCGAGCGGGTGTGCCTTGGCGTGAAATGACAGCCGCCCCATAAAAAGCACCACCAGCGTGTCGGCTGAAACATCCAGCGCAGCGCGGGCAGCCGCTTTTTGCGCTGCAGAAAAAACAAAATCAGCGGTATGAATACCCAGCGGGATAACAGGCAACTGAGGCAAGACAATCTTACTGATACCCAGCCTGTCTTTAAGGTAGTCCACCTGCGCTTGCAGCACTCGCGAGACGTTGTCCTTGACGGCGTTAGACGTGCAAATCAGCGCATCCCAGGGCTGCACAGGCGCAGTGATCAGTGCAGCCAAGGCATCCATCGCGCCGGCAGAAGACGTGGTGTGCGTGATGCCGCATAGGCTCCATGCGCTGTGGCCATATGCCGCTCTTTGAAAAGCATGCTCACCCAAATCAGGGCCGGGGTAATACACCACACCCGCTTGCGACAGCGCGCCAAGTGTGTTTTTGTCAACTACTTTAACGGCCTGCGTTCTACCCAGTGATTGAACGGTCTGTGCAAAGTGACTGGCGTGGTCAAGCTGGTGCACCTGAACCCAAAATTCAGATGCGTTGCTGTGCTGTAAAAACCCTCGCAAAAAAGACTCACCTGCGGCATTTCGCCCCATCAGCTTGGGGCCACTGGTGGAGTAGGCCTCGGGGTGGTAGTAAATTGCTGCGTTCATGCCACAGGGTGTTTGGCCTTCATCACAAGCCAAGGCGTGGGGCCTGAGCGCCACTCCCAGGTAGCAAGCAACTGGTCAAGGTGGGCAAGGCTCATAAACCACTTCGGCGGGCTGTCAAGGCGGCGCTGACCATCGTCTTGCACCAGCGTGATGTGGTGCGTTTCTTTGAAACGATCAATAAGTAACTGCGTAACGCCAGAGATCAGGCATTCGTGGCTTTCAACGATGATGTCCATGCCTTTGAGGGCAGGCGCTTCCAGCGGGTTGAGGAGTTCACGCTCTGCGCCCTCAATGTCACACATCACCAAAGTAGAGGTACTTGCATAAGCTGCAAAATTCTCAGGGGTGAACAAACCGCCAACCGACACACGCGCAGAAACATGGTTCTTGCTGGCCAGCTCTGCACACACTTGCTGGGCCTTGGGGTTCAGGTCATGTGCCAGCACATGGGTTGCAGGCATCCGCCTGGCCATCCCCACAGCGTAATAACCTTCTGCACAACCAATATTCAAAATGACTAGGTAAGCGCTTGCTATGGCTTGCTCAATGAATGGTTGCAAGGGTTGTTCATAGCAACCCAACAACTTGGCAATGTGGCAGCCCTCGGCAGATTCGGCCAAAAAGTCCATCCCAGACAAGGGCCCCTGCATGACCACTGTGCCCTGGTGTTTGATGATGGTGTTTTGAATCAAAACGCTTCGCCACTTGGAGAGCAGGCGCAAAGCGTTGTTGAGTTGGGCAGCTTCATCGGCACTTGAGTTCAATATTGCGTTGAACTGCGCCTTGATCTGACCCGCAAAGCTGCTCATAGAGGTGTGAAGTAGGTCTTGGCCATGCTTTTGATCTCTTCTTCAGAGAGTGGCGTCTTGCTGGCCAAGGCCCATAAGTCAAAGAAGGGCGCACCACGCTTGATGGATGCAACCGAAGCAAACCCGGCGGTTTTCAGAGTTCCGGTAAGCACCCTTTCAGTAAAGCCACAGCGGTGAGCCATATACAGGTTACCTTGTGCCATAGAGGCGCGATGGCCATAAAGGATATCCAGCGGCGCAATGGGCCCGGCCGGTGAGGTGTAAGCGGGCTCGGTGAGTTTGTCTTCGGCAACGAGCGCACAGACGGATTGAATGTCTGGACAGGTGATCACAGCAAAACCATCATCAGACAGCACACGTACAAACTCTGCCAATGCCTTGGGCACTTCGTGTGGGTAAAGGTGCTCAATGTTGTGCGAAGAAAAGATGGCATTCACAGATGCTGAAGCCACAGAAGACATGTCTGTCATAGTGCCCACCAGATCAGGCAGAACTGTGTCATCAATATCAAAGCGCAGCTCTTTCCAGTCAGCAAAACCAGCAGTAGTGCGGTCTTTGCGCTTGTGGCCGCAGCCTACGTGCAGGAATGTATTCATTTAGAAATGCACCTAAAAAATAACTGGTTATCTTACCGGAATGAT
>JBIKHX010000332.1:0-3132 GCA_044361945.1 Polaromonas sp.
CGGCCGTCCAGGCTGCGGGTCGGTCTGTCATGTTTTGGAGGTGGCCTTTTCCGATGAGGGCGGTCCGCCAACCGGAACTCCTTAGCATCTCTACAAAAGTTAGAGATTCCTTTGGGAGAGGCACTCCGTTCATCCTGACACCTGCAGCCGACGGCATGCGACTGGTCATCATGGCCGCGCGATTGGGCATGCATACCGGCGAAGCTACAAAGCAGCGATCAAACGAAGTTCCACGGTTCGCCAGCGCATCGATGTTGGGTGTGCGCAGCACATGGTTGCCATAACAGCCTAAGTGATCGGCACGCTGCTGGTCAGTGGTTATCAGAATGATGTTGGGCCGGCTTACCGGCTGGGACGCCACGCTCAAGGATTCAGGTTGATCTGAGTCGCCAGCACGCGGTAGCGGGCGATGTCTGCGTTAACCTGCGCGGCCAGTGCTTCGCCGGTGCCGCCCTCTACGGCAATGCCTTGCTGTTGCAGGCGATTGCGAAGTTCTGGCTGCTCAAGCGCAGCTCGTATCTCGCGGTTCAGGCGGAAAACCACTGCCGGCGGTGTCTGCGCTGGCGCGAACATCCCGAACCAACTTTTGACCGCAAAGCCCGGCAGTAACTCACCAATGGTTGGCACTTCCGGAAGTACCTGCGATCTGACGGCTTGGGGAACCGCAATCGCGATCAACTTGCCCGAACGTATGTGAGGAAGCGCCGGTGAGATGCCCGAGATCATCACCTCGATCTGTCCACCCACCAGATCCTGGGTGGCCGCAGGTCCGCCCTTGTAAGGCACATGGACCGCCGTAAACCCTCCCGCTTTAGCCAACTGTTCCATGACCACGTGATTGGGTGTGCCCTGTCCGGCCGAGCCATAGGACATATTGCCATTGCGCGCCTTGGCATGCGCCAGCAATTGCTGCAAGTTACGCGCAGGCACTGATGAATGAGCCACGAGTACGAATTCATTGAAGCCCAATGGGGCCACTGGCACGAAGTCCTTGACGGGGTCATAGGGAAGCTTTGGGTTGATGACCGCATTCATGGCCATGGTGCCGTCGTGGCCGATGACCAGGGTGTAGCCATCTGCCGGAGACTTGGCAACGCTGTCAACGCCGATGCCGCCGCCCGCGCCGGGCTTGTTTTCTACCAGTACCGGCTGCTTTAAAGCCGGGCTCAGTGATTCGGCAAGGATGCGCGCCAGGACGTCAGGTGCGCTGCCAGGCACCGAGGCGACCACTACCTTGACGGGACGCACTGGAAAGTCCTGCGCCATTGCGCTCATCGATGCCATAAGGCCCGCGATCCACAGGCCGATCGCCTTTAACAAATGCTGCTTAGTCATTGCTATCTCCTTTTTGCCTTGAAAGGCGTTACCGTGGTTTTTGCTGTGCACTTGGATGCGTAATAGCCTGTGGTTTCAAGATGTGTCTTGAGAGCCGCTGCTGCGCCAAAACCATCGCCCTGTAGGATCAAGGCAACGACTTGGGCATCATCTGCAGCTGTTTCGTCTAATCTATTTGGCAGTGCCAGTTGGACTTTGCGAAAGGGCGCGGTGCGGATACGGTACCCGCTCACCGCTTCTTCCAGAACGGCGTTGTGCGCGCCGGCCACGATTGCCGTGTGCAGTCGTCGGTTGGCCGTGGCGAAGGCATCAATATCACCCGCCTGGGCGGCAGTTTGCTCTTCTGTGAGCAACTCTTGAATATGACCCTTCTCGATGGGCGTCATGCGCAACGTGGCCAAGCGGGTGCAGATGGACTCGAATTCAGCCACCACTTCGAACAACTCCACCAGGCGTTGCGGATCCACGATAGCGACTACCGCCCCCCGGTTGGGCGCGATGTCAACGAGGCCTGCCGCCTGCAATTGGCGAAGCGCCTCTCGCACAGGCGTGCGGGAAACGGAGAGTTTTTCGGCCAAGCCGCGCTCATCAAGCCGCTGACCTGGTAGCAACTGGCCGTCGAATATCCATTGTGCAATCTGGCGTCGCAGGCCATCAGCCAAGGTGTCGCCAAGTCCGGTCCCTGCGGACTCCTCAGCAGCTTGCTGTAAAACATGCTCAATAGCAGTCATGTTTAAATGGTACTCCAAAAATTTATTTGGTATATCATTTTCATCCACCAAGAGTTTCATTCCTAAACATGGCTCCTGACTTGATGACTCAATGGCTTAATTGGTTGATGACGCCGCTAAGCGGTGCGACCGTCCACGAAATACCCAGTTTGCTGTCGTGGCATGGACGGTTGATGGTGTTGTCGTGGGGCTTCGCACTGCCTGCGGCGATCCTGATCGCACGCTTTTTTAAGGTAACCAAAACGCAGAATTGGCCACAGGAACTCGACAACAAATTCTGGTGGCACTTGCACCGCGGTCTGGCCATCTCGTCCGCAGTCTTGATTCTGATTGCATTAGGCTGTGCAATAGCCTGGAGCAAAGACATAGAGGCTTGGCCGACTGCGAGCCTTCATGCTTGGCTTAGTTGGACTGTGATCGGCCTTCTGGCCCTACAGCTTTTGAGTGCCTATCTGCGTGGCAGTAAAGGTGGACCCACGGATCCAAGGCTGTCCATCAATGGTGAGTTGGTCGACCTGCATGGTGATCACTATGACATGACGCCCAGGCGCTACTGGTTCGAGCGTATCCACAAATTAGTCGGCTATCTGGCCTTGCTGATTGCTCTGCTTGCCATGCTATCCGGCCTATGGATTTCAGATGCTCCCCGCTGGATGCCAATCTCACTGGTGCTCTCATGGCTCGGATTTATCCTATTGTTCGCCCGCTGGCAGCGACAAGGTCGTTGCCTGGACACATACCAAGCCATCTGGGGCCCTGGCCCTGAGCATCCGGGCAATTCCATGAGAGTCAGCGGATGGGGAGTGCGCCGGATCTACCCACCCGATTGAGTTGCGCAAGAGATCGAATGCTTGGAAAGTAGCTTGGCCGCCACCCTCAAAGTCCTAAGTTTGAACTCGACGCTGATTTCCCTTCTCGTCTCTATTGGCGGGCATGTGTCCTATTTGACCCTTTAACAAAGTCTCTTTGAAAACGGCAGCAGCCCAAACTAATTTCCATTCATGAAAACCGGGGCGATTAAATTCAACTTCGTTGAGATGAGATTTCTGGTCTATTGGCATAGCTG
>JBIKHX010000333.1:0-3110 GCA_044361945.1 Polaromonas sp.
CGGGTCAATGGCTTCGTAGGTCGGCCCGGCGGTGACCAGCACGCGCTGGCCGGCCAGCGACTTGGGTGTAAAAAAAGCGATCAGGTCTTCAAGCAGCTCTTCAGGCTCGAGCATGCGGCCGTCACCTGTTTCGCCGCAGGCTTGAAAGCCACTGCCCACGCCCAGCACCACGGCGCCGTCAGCCTGTAGTTGCGCCAGGTTGCGCTGGGTCGCCGGGTGCGCGTACATCTCGCGGTTCATGGCCGGGGCCAGCAGCAGGGGCACCGTGTCGATGGGACGGGCCAGGCACATCAGGGCCAGCAGATCGTCAGCGCGGCCGTGCAGCAGCCTGGCCATGAAATCGGCGCTGCAAGGCGCTACCAGAATCGCGTCGGCCTCACGCGACAAATTAATGTGTGCCATGTTGTTGTCTTCGCGCGCATCCCACTGGCTGGTAAAAACAGGCCGGCCGCTCAGGGCCTGCAGTGTCACCGGGGTGATGAATTGCGCAGCCGAATCGGTCATGACGACCTGCACCGTGGCCCCTGCTTTGATCAGGGCGCGGCAAAGCTCGGCGGCCTTGTAGCAGGCAATGCCGCCGGACAGGCCCAACACAATGTGTTTGCCGGCCAGTTCGCCGGCATCGCCCGTAAGGGGCAGGGTCGGATCAAGGGGTACGTGGATACTCATGAGCGCAATGTACTAGATCGCAGGCCAGGCCCCTGACCCGCCTATAATCAGCATTTCCACCTCAGCGAACTTCTGGTTCGTTCATGGCATGACCAAATTTGTCTTCGTCACCGGCGGTGTGGTGTCCTCCCTGGGCAAGGGAATCGCATCTGCTTCCCTGGCTGCGCTGCTCGAATCGCGCGGTCTCAAAGTCACCCTCATCAAGCTCGACCCGTACATCAATGTGGACCCGGGCACCATGTCGCCTTTTCAACATGGCGAGGTGTTTGTCACCGAAGACGGCGCCGAAACCGATCTGGACTTGGGCCATTACGAGCGTTTCATTGAAACGCGCATGCGCAAGTCCAACAACTTCACCACTGGTCAGATTTACAAAAGCGTGCTCGAAAAAGAGCGCCGCGGCGACTACCTGGGCAAAACGGTTCAGGTGATTCCACACATCACCAACGAAATTCAGGACTTCATCAAACGCGGTGCGCGTTTTGAAACACCCGAAGCGGTCGATGTGGCGATTGTTGAAATCGGCGGCACCGTCGGCGACATCGAGTCCCTGCCCTTCCTGGAGGCGGTGCGCCAAATGAGCCTGCGCATGGGCGCCAACAACACCGCCTTTGTGCACCTGAGCTATGTGCCCTGGATCGCTGCTGCCGGCGAGCTCAAGACCAAACCGACCCAGCACACGGCCAAGCAGTTGCGCGAGATCGGTATCCAGGCCGACGTGCTGCTGTGCCGGGCCGACCGCCGCATTCCCAACGAAGAACGCGAAAAAATATCGCTGTTCTCCAACGTACCCGAGTGGGGCGTGATCTCCATGTGGGATGTGGACACCATCTACAAAGTGCCGCGCATGCTGCACGAACAAGGCCTGGACGGCCTGATCTGCGACAAACTGCGCCTGAACACCCCGCCGGCCAAACTGGAGCGCTGGGACGAGCTGGTCTACGAGACCGAGCATCCGCAACAAGAAGTGCGCATCGCCATGGTGGGCAAGTATGTGGATTTGAGTGACAGCTACAAGTCACTCAACGAAGCGGTTCGCCATGCCGGCATGAAAAACCACGCCAAGGTCGTCATCGAGTACATCGACTCCGAAACCATCAGCCCGGACAACGTCTCGCAACTGGCCAAGTTCGACGGCATTCTGGTGCCCGGCGGCTTTGGCAAGCGCGGCGTTGAAGGCAAGATTTGTGCGGCCCGCTTTGCCCGCGAAAACAAAGTGCCTTACCTGGGCATTTGCCTGGGCATGCAGGTCGCCACCATCGAGTTTGCCCGTCATGTGGCCGGCATGGCAGACGCCAACAGCACCGAATTCGAGCCCGCCAGCCCCTTCCCGGTGATCGCCCTGATCAACGAATGGAAAGACGCAGACGGCACCATCAAGACCCGCAATGAAAACTCTGACCTCGGCGGCACCATGCGCCTGGGCGCGCAAAGCTCTGATGTGGCCAAAGGCACTCTGGCTTTCGAGATTTACGGCAGCGTGGTCACCGAGCGCCACCGCCACCGCTACGAAGCCAACGTCAATTACCTGGATGCACTGCGCAAAGCAGGCCTGGTGATCTCCGCACTCACCCAGCGCGAGCAACTCACCGAGATCATCGAGTTGCCCAAGTCGGTCCACCCCTGGTTTGTAGGCGTGCAGTTCCACCCCGAATTCAAGTCCACCCCCTGGGACGGCCATCCGCTGTTCAACGCCTACATCAAGGCGGCCCTCGACCAGCAAAGCATCGGCAAAACCTTGAAAGTGGTGGCATAACATGCACGCATTGAAAAGCGTGGGGGCCTTATGAGGTTGTGTGGATTTGACATCGGACTGGATCAGCCCTTCTTTTTGATTGCAGGGCCTTGCGTGATTGAGTCCGAGCAGCTGCAAATGGACACCGCTGGCACGCTCAAGGAGATCACCACCGCGCTGGGTATTCCCTTTATTTTCAAGTCGAGCTACGACAAAGCCAACCGTTCCAGCGGCACCAGCTTTCGCGGCCCCGGCATGGCCAAAGGTCTGGAAATCCTGGCCAAGGTCAAACGCGAACTCGGCGTGCCTGTGCTCACAGATGTGCATTCTGAAGCCGACATCGCCGCTGTGGCAGCGGTTGTCGATGTGCTGCAAACGCCGGCCTTTTTGTGCCGCCAGACCGACTTTATTCACGCCGTGGCGCAGTCGGGCAAGCCGGTCAACATCAAGAAGGGCCAGTTCCTGGCCCCGGGCGACATGAAGAACGTCATCGACAAAGCCCGCGCCGCAGCGCGCGAAAAAGGCTTGGACGAAGACCGCTTCATGGCCTGTGAGCGCGGTGCGAGCTTCGGCTACAACAACCTGGTGAGTGACATGCGCAGCCTGGCGATCATGCGCGAAACGCGTGCGCCTGTGGTGTTTGACGCCACGCATTCGGTGCAACTGCCCGGCGCTGGAAATGCGCAGGGCACCAGCAGCGGCGGGC
>JBIKHX010000334.1:0-3106 GCA_044361945.1 Polaromonas sp.
AGATCGAAGAAGCCACCTCCGACTACGACCGCGAAAAGCTGCAAGAGCGCGTGGCCAAGTTGGCCGGCGGTGTGGCCGTCATCAAAGTGGGCGCCGCCACCGAAGTCGAAATGAAAGAAAAGAAAGCCCGCGTTGAAGACGCCCTGCACGCTACCCGCGCTGCTGTGGAAGAAGGCATCGTGGCTGGCGGCGGCGTTGCTTTGCTGCGTGCCAAGCAAACTGCTGGCGCTATCAAAGGCGACAACGCTGACCAGGACGCCGGCATCAAGCTGGTGCTCAAAGCCATCGAAGCGCCTTTGCGCGAGATCGTTTACAACGCTGGTGGCGAAGCATCGGTGGTGGTGGCAGCTGTGTTGGCTGGCAAGGGCAACTACGGCTTCAACGCTGCCAACGACACCTACGGTGACATGATCGAAATGGGTATTCTGGACCCTACCAAAGTGACCCGTACTGCACTGCAAAACGCAGCGTCTGTGTCCAGCTTGATGCTGACCACCGAGTGCATGGTCGCTGAGTCTGCTAAAGACGACGCACCTGCCGGCGGCGGCATGGGCGGCGGCGACATGGGCGGCATGGGTGGTATGGGCGGCATGGGCATGTAATTGCCAGCCTACCGGCTACCGGCCTGACCCCAGTTCAGGCTGAAAGCAAAAACTCCCGCAGGGCTTGCCTTGCGGGAGTTTTTTTATGGGGCAAGCAGTTTGTGGGGTTGCCAGCCAAACAGCACCGCGCCAAAGTCAAAGACGATGTTCATTTTTTTCAAGCCTGCAGCCGCGCCAGCAAACCGGCGGTGGATGCGTCCAGGCCGCTGACATCGCCAGTGCTCAAGCGTGCTTCGATGTCTTTGGCCAGCACCTTGCCCAGCTCGACGCCCCACTGGTCAAAACTGTTGATGCCCCATACGGCACCGCTGACAAACACGCGGTGCTCCTGCAAAGCCAGCAGCGCGCCCAAGCTGGCGGGCGTCAGTTCATCCAGCAACAAAAAAGTGCTGGGCCGGTTGCCCGCAAAGTGCCGGTGCCCAACAGCGTCCGCTTGGCCCAGCATGAAAGCCTGGGCCTGCGCCAGCGCGTTGGCCAGCAGCTTCTCGTGATGGCCGGGTAAATTGTGCGACGCTTTTTTAACGGCGACAAACTCCATAGGCACCACGTCGGTTCCCTGGTGCAACATCTGAAAAAAAGCATGTTGGCCATTTGTGCCTGGCTCGCCCCAGAGCACGGGCGCCGTGCCATAGGGCAGCGCCTGACCCTCGCGGTCCACGTGCTTGCCGTTGCTCTCCATCTCCAGCTGCTGCAAGTAAGCCGGCCAGCGCCGCAAGGCACTGTGGTAGGGCGCGATGCTGCGGCTGGTGAATCCATGAAAGTTGCGGTACCAGATATCCAGCAGACCCAAACGCATCGGTAAATTGCGCTCTGCCGGCGCGTTGCAAAAATGCTGGTCCATGGCATGCGCGCCTGCCAGCAAGTCCCTGAAACCGCCAGCCCCGATGCTGATGGCCAGCGGCAGACCGATCGCCGACATCAGCGAATAGCGCCCGCCCACCCAGTCCCAAAAACCAAAGGTGGTGCTGATGCCAAAGTCACGTGCCGCCGCCACATTGGTGGTGAGTGCAGCAAAGTGGCGCGATACCAGGGTCGGCGCGGCTGCGCCCAACTGCGCTTCAAACCAGCGCTTGGCTGAGAGCGCATTGCTCATGGTCTCGGTGGTGGTGAAGGTTTTGGAGGCCACCAGAAAAAGTGTCTTGCCGGCATCCAGCCGCGCCAGCAAACCGGCCAGCTCGTGGCCGTCCACGTTAGACACAAAATGCAGGCGCTTAGCGGGCATGGCAAATTCAGCCAGCGCCTGCACCGCCATCTGCGGCCCCAGGTCCGAGCCGCCAATGCCGATGTTCACCACATCGGTGATGCCTTCGTCGGCGCGTACTTGCTCGGCATAGGCCAGCATCGCTTGCAGAGTTGCATGCACCTGCGTGAGCTCAGCGTCCCAAGGCCGTGCCGCTTCGCCGGCCGTACGCGCCGGCTGGCGCAGCAAAAAGTGCATCACCGGGCGCTGCTCGGTGTTGTTGATGGGCAGGCCTTCAAACATGGCGTCGCGCAGCGCCGTCACGCCGCATTGGCGGGCCAGGGTCTGCAGCAAGGCCTCGGTGGGCGCATCGATCAGGTTTTTGGACAGGTCGGCAAAGACATGCGGCGCCTGCTGGCTGAAGGCTTCAAAACGCGCAGTGTCGGCGGCAAAGCCCTGGCGCAGGTCAAAGGCCTTGGCGGGCCGTGACCCGCTGCCAAAGTGGGCCTGCAACAGCGCCCAGGCAGGCGTGCGGTCGCAGCGTGTGAGCCCGCTCATACGGCCAGCATCAGCTGATCGAGCTTGACGGCGTCTGCCGCAAAAGCGCGAATGCCTTCGGCCAGTTTCTCGGTGGCCATGGCGTCTTCATTGAGCGCAAAGCGAAAACCTGCTTCGTCAAACTGCACAGGCTGCAGGTCCATTTTTTGGGCGTCTTGCGCGCTCAGGGCGCGTTCCAGCGGCGCTTGGCTGGCCGCCAGTTGCGCTAGCAATTCCGGGCTGATGGTCAGCAAGTCGCAACCGGCCAGCGCCGTGATCTGGCCGATGTTGCGAAAGCTCGCACCCATGACTTCAGTGGCGATGCCGAATTTTTTGTAATGGTTGTAAATCTCGCGCACCGACTGCACGCCGGGGTCCTTGGCGCCGGCCTTGTCGGCCTCGACCCAAGCTGCGCTGGCTGATTTTTTGTACCAGTCGTAAATACGCCCCACAAAGGGCGAGATCAGCTGCACTTTGGCCTGGCCGCAAGCGACGGCCTGACAAAAAGAAAATAGCAGCGTGAGATTGGTGTGAATACCGCGTTGTTCCAGTTCTTGGGCTGCGACGATGCCCTCCCAGGTGGCCGCCACCTTGATGAGCACACGCTCAGCGGCAATGCCTTCAGCCTTGTACAGCGCAATCAAACGCTCGCCCCTGGCCAGGGTTGCAGCGCTGTCAAAGCTCAAGCGGGCGTCTACCTCGGTCGACACCCTGCCGGGAATCAGCGACAAAATTTCGCAGCCAAAACGCACCAGCAGGCGGTCCATCACTTCGTCCAAAGGCTTGC
>JBIKHX010000335.1:0-3095 GCA_044361945.1 Polaromonas sp.
TTGCTCCCGACACACTGAGCTTCAAAGAAGGCGAGACGGTACGCTTCATCGTTAAAAACCAGGGCAAGCTCTTGCATGAGATGGTGATCGGCACGCGTGATGAGTTGGACGCGCACGCTGCATTGATGGAAAAATTCCCGAACATGGCGCATGACGAACCCTACATGGCGCATGTGGACCCGGGCAAGCAAGGTGGTCTGGTTTGGACCTTCAACCGCCCCGGTGATTTCGAGTTCGCCTGCCTGGTGGCCGGCCACTTTGCAGCCGGCATGAAGGGCCGTATCAAGGTGACAGCGCGCTGAGCCTGCTGTTCGGTTTTCACAATTCACTTTTAAGGAGATCTTTCATGCAAAGACGACTCGCTTTAATCAGCCTGGCCGGCTCAGTGTGCGCCGCGTGGCTGCCCGCCGCCTTGGCCCAAGGGCCGACCACAACCAAAGGAAAGAAACCTTTAATCGAAGTCTGGAAAGACCCGAACTGCGGCTGCTGCAAAGACTGGGTAATTTATTTGGAGGCCAATGGCTTTACCGTGCGCGTTAACGACAGCGGCAACACCGCCGCCCGCGCGCGCCTGGGCATTCCGACCAAGCTCGGCTCTTGCCACACGGGCTTGGTCGAAGGCTACGCCATTGAAGGCCATGTGCCCGCGCGAGAGATCATTCGCCTGCTGCGTGAAAAGCCCGCCGTGCTGGGTCTGGCCGTGCCCGGCATGCCGGTGGGCTCCCCCGGCATGGACGGCGCCGTCTATGGCGACCGGCGCGACCCCTACGACGTGCTGCTGGTCAGCCGCGATGGCAGCACCCGCGTTTACCAAAGCTATAACCGCAAGGCCCAGTCAGTTTGAAGCTATCTTTCATCTTTAAAGGAACCGCATCATGAAAAAATTTCTGACCTCTTTCACGCGTCGCAAGATCTGGCTGGCGCTCTCACTGAGTGCATTGACTTTGGGCGCCCTGGCTCAAGCACTGCCGCTTGCGCAAGGCGAAGTGCGCCGCGTTGACAAAGCCGGCGGCAAGATCTCACTCAAGCACGGCGAAATCAAAAACCTGGACATGCCTCCCATGAGCATGGTGTTTGAAGTGAAAGACCCGGCCTTGCTGAACAAGGTCAAAGTGGGTGACAAGATCGTTTTCACCGCAGACCAGATCAATGGCGCCTACACCGTGATGAGCATCGATCTGCCACCTGCAGCGCAGGCTCGTTGAGACTTCAAAGTAATTACCAAATTTTAAAAAAAATATAAATTAATTAGTTATTAAGTTTTAATTTATTCAAAAAGACTCTAAGATTGTTTTGTATTGAAAACCCGGGTCCGCAGCCTCTTTCCGCCCGCAGATCTCAAGCAATCTCAATCAAGGAGTCCTAAGGATGTTCAAAAAACTCAAGCCCCTGACGCGTTCCGAAAGCATGGAGCGCATAGAGACGGTCATCGGCCCGGGCACCACGGTGAATGGCGACCTGATGCTCATCGACAGCGTGCGCATTGACGGCAAGGTCATAGGCGATATCCAGGCCAGCCAAAGCAACAGGGCAACGGTGGCGATTGGGCCCACTGGTGAAGTGATAGGCCATATCAGCGCCTTCAGGGTCATCGTGGCCGGCAAGGTCGCGGGCAATATCGCCGCGTTAGAGCGGGTGGAGCTCAGCCATGATTGCCTGGTGCAAGGCGATATTTCATACAGCTCCATCAACGTGCAGCACGGTGCGCGTCTGCAGGGCTTGGTCATACAGAAGCTGCCCCAGGCAGCTTCTGCAGGCAATGCGGAACAAGCCATCTTGGCCATTCGCAAGGCTCAGGAAACTGCGCGCTGACAAGCCACTGCTACGGCGGGTCGCCAGGGTGGCGACTTAAGACGACTGCAGGCCCAGCGCTTTCCAACCGGCATGACCGAGCTTTTCCAGCGTTTTGATGTTTTCTTCAAAGATGGTTTCAGCCTCGGGAAAAGCCTCCACGGCTTTTTCAACGCTGGCTTCGCGCAGAAGGTGCAGCATGGCAAAAGGCGCGCGGTTGGTGTAGTTGCTGATGTCGTCCGGCTCAGTGCCGTCAAACTGAAAGCGCGGGTGAAAGCTGGCGAGTTGAATGACGCCCTCCAACCCGTGCTCTTCAACCACGCCGTCAGCCACTTCCAGAAAATCATTGAAGTCCAGAAAGTCTTCGAACAACGTGGCGTGAATCAACAGCGTGGTGTCAATCTCATCGGCTGGCGTGGCCACCAGCAAATCCAGCTCGCGGTCCAGTTCTTCCAGCAAATCATCCGCATGCCGCGCCCGGCTGACCACCAGCCGCACCTGGTTCTTGACGTACACCGCCTTGGCAAACGGGCACAGGTTCAGCCCGATCACGGCTTTTTCGAGCCAGATACGGGTGGCTGCGAGTATTTCCTCTTCAGACATGTAGACGAACCTCGAAAAGCCCTTCGACAAGCTCAGGGCGAACGAAAAAATGCGGCTGAATCAAACCAAGCAGGGGCCGCGGAACCGGCTTCGCCGGGCCGCAGGCGCAGCGGCCCCCTCGGGGGGCAGGGAGCGACACGCAGTGCGCGACCGTGGGGGCCTATTTCAGCGCCTTAAAGCGCATGCGTTTGGGCTTGGCGCCCTCTTCACCCAAGCGTTTCTTCTTGTCCGCTTCGTATTCCTGGTAGTTGCCGTCAAAGAAAGTCCACTGGCTGTCGCCTTCTGCCGCCAGGATGTGCGTGGCGATGCGGTCAAGGAACCAGCGGTCGTGGCTGATCACCATGACCGAGCCGGCGAATTCGAGCAGCGCGTCTTCGAGAGAGCGCAGGGTTTCCACGTCCAGGTCGTTGGACGGTTCATCGAGCATCAGAACGTTGCCGCCGGCAATCAATGTCTTGGCCAGGTGCAGGCGTCCGCGTTCACCGCCAGAGAGCATGCCCACGCGCTTTTGCTGGTCGGCGCCGTTGAAGTTGAAGCGGCCTGCATAAGCGCGGCTGGGCATGGTGAACCGGCCAACGGTCAGCATGTCCAGGCCGCCGGAGATGTCTTCCCAGACGGTTTTTTCGTTGGCCAGGTCGTCGCGGTGCTGGTCCACAAAGGCCATTCGCGCGGTCTTGCCGATCATCACTTCGCCGCTGTCC
>JBIKHX010000336.1:0-3087 GCA_044361945.1 Polaromonas sp.
TGTACGCCGGCTACCAGGAGGTCTTGATGCGGGGCTTTCCTATCCCCAACTACCCGGACCTGCGCATGGGTATGCCGTCCAAAAGTGCCTTGATAAAACTGTGGCAGCTCAAGCGTCCGGACATTGTCCACATTGCTACCGAGGGGCCCTTGGGGTGGTCTGCTTTGCGCGCTGCCATGTACTTGAAGCTGCCGGTCTCTACCGATTACCGGACCAATTTTCAAAGCTACAGCACACACTATGGCGTTGGCTTTTTATACAAGCCCATCATGGCTTATCTTAAAAAATTTCACAACCTTGCTGGCGTCACCATGGTGCCTACGGAAGCCTTGCGTGCCTCTTTGGCCAGCGTTGGTTTTCAACGGCTCAAAGTGGTTAGCCGCGGGGTCGACACAGTTGCTTATGACCCGGCACACCGCAGCCAGGCCCTGCGTGAGCAATGGGGTCTGGCCCCGCAAGATTTGGCCGTTCTGTGTGTAGGGCGTCTTGCCAAAGAAAAAAATCTGGATTTATTGCTGCGCGCTTTTGAAGCCATACAAGCACGCCAGCCACGCGCGCGCTTGGTCTTGGTCGGTCACGGCCCGATGCTGCAAGAATTAAAACTCAAGTGCCCCGGAGCGATTTTCACCGGTCAGTTGCGCGGCCACACCCTGGCCGAGCACTATGCCTCAGCAGACCTGTTTCTGATGCCCAGCCTCACAGAGACATTTGGCAATGTCACCACCGAAGCCATGGCCAGCGGTCTGCCTGTGGTCGCTTTCAATTACGCCGCAGCCGCAGAGCTGATCGAAAGCGGTGTCAACGGTCGCCTGGTAGCGATGCGGGATGCAGAAGATTTTGTCTTTGCCGCGAGCGAAGTTGCGGCGCAGGCGGTGCAACTCAAAAGCATGGCCGCAGCAGCGCGTCAAACAGCGCTTGGGTTGGACTGGGCTTGCATTGTTGAAAAATTCGAAAACGAACTGCTTGAGGTGATAGATGCAAACCGCATCCCCACGGTCAACGGCACCCCATCGAACGGCTCGCCCCTCAACGTCTCGCGCGTCTGATCAGTAGACCCAGCGCAACAGCCGTACACAGACCGTACAGGGTCATTAAGCTGATGATTGAAAAATCGGCCGCCACCAGACCTGCATAAATCCCCAGCATGCACAAAACGCTCAGGTTTTCATTAAAGCCCTGAACGGCAATTGACCGGCCGGCAGATAACAGCACAAAGCCCCGGTGTTGCAGCAACGCATTGAGCGGAACCACCAAAATACCGCCCACCGCACCCATGACCGACAGAACGACCAGTGCGGTGCTGAGCTGAGTTGTATGGGCGCTGGCCATGATGAGCAAGCCCATCAGCACGCCCGCCGGTAAAACCCGCTTAGCGTTTCGCAGCGCAATCCAGCGGCCTGCAATTCCCGCGCCCGCCACCACGCCGACGGCCACAGCCGCTTGCAAGTAGGCCGCGTGCTCCAGCGGCAAGCCCAGCACGTCAGCCGACCACTTCAGCACAACAAATTGCAGCGTTGCACCCAGGCCCCAGAAAATCGTTGTGACGGCCAAGGACAAACCGCCCTCTGCGTCCCGCCACAGCAAACGGTTGGCGCGCCAGAAATCCTTCATCAACACTATGGGGTTCAGTGTGCTGGCCGGGTAGTTGACACCGCTGTGCGGTATGCCCAGGTTGAGCACGCTGGCCAAACCGTAGATCAGCAGCAGCGCCACCAGCGACGGGTACAGCGCAGAGTGCAAAACCAGCGTATCTAAAAAAGGCAGGCTGCCCAAGCTGGCCATGACGCTGGTATTGACCAACACCCCGCCGAGCACGGCGCCCAACAAGGCGGCGCAGACGATGGAGGTTTCCAGCCAGCCATTGGCCTTGTCAAGATGATTCGGGCCGACAATTTCAGTGATCAGCCCGTACTTGGCCGGCGCATAAGCGGCGGCACCCAAACCGGCAATGGCAAAAGCCAACAGCGGGTTGAATCCCAGCAACAAGGCGCACACACCCACAATTTTGACGCCGTTCATCCACGCCATCAGGCGCGCTTTAGGAAAGGCATCGGCCAGCGGACCGACAAACGGGGCCAGCACCACGTAAGACACCGTGAAAACAAACTTCAACAGCGGTGCCCACCACACAGGCAGACCTTGCTCTGACAACAGCGCAATCGTGACAATCAGCAAGCCGTTGTCAGCCAGTGCAGAAAAAAACTGAGCCGCAAGGATGAGATAAAAACCTGATGGCATCGCGCAGATTTTGCGGTGCTATTAAGTCAGTTGGCGGTCATTGTGATGACAAAAAAATGACGCAACACGGGCTGCGCGCCAGCAACTTACCAGCCGTTTTGCCTGGTCAACTCAAAAGGCACGTCTGGCGCATCGGGCAGGGACTCATTGCTGAGATCCTTCCACACGCCCCGGATGCTGCGGCCGCAACTGCCTTCGACAATCTGGCCGTCCCAGCTGGCCGTCAGGTTGATGCCGTTGGAAGACTCGTCCAGCAGCAGCGTACCGGCTTCAATGTCGCCGGCCAGCTGAGCGCGGCTGGCGTGGCCCGCCACCCTGCCGCCGGGAGCGCTGCGCAGGTCGCGTTGCACCATGCCCGCCAGGCTGTCGCTGAAATCGGCGTGCTTTTCCAGTAGCACCAGGGCTTGCACCGGCAGGCCGCGCGGCGGCTTGTCAAACACCGCCAGCCACTGGCCGTACATCTGCGGCGCCAGCACCTGCTTGGCAGCGGGGCAGGGCGCCGCTGGTGCCGCAGCAGCACCGGCCGGCCGCTTGACTTGCTGAGCCTGCGCGCCAGCCAGCGTCAGCGCCAGTGCCGCGCACAGAAACCCCCGGGTAGCAGCAATTAAAAACAGTGAACTTTGCATGCGATGCGTGCTCATGGGCGCCTCAAAATCCGGCTTTGGATTCGGCCAGCGCTTTGGCCGCCGCGCCATCGGCAGCGCGCTGTGCAAACTCGGCGCGCAGGGCGCGTAGTTTTTCCTGCGGGTCTTCTTTGATGGTGGTCTTGTCCAAGCCCATCTCGCCCACAAAGCGGCTGATGGTACCGGCAATCATCTCGCGGCCTTTTTTGCGGCGGCGCAGCCAGCT
>JBIKHX010000039.1:0-10376 GCA_044361945.1 Polaromonas sp.
CAGCAGCGAGCCGGCCAGCGCATACGTGAGGTTGCTTATAAAGGCGTAGGCCAGCATGACGGGCATCACCACCGCCAGCCGCGCAGCGGCATCGGCATGGCCGGCGACCCAGCCGCTGACGATGGCCAGCGCCAACATCCAGGCCTTGATGTTGACAAATTGCAAAGCCACTCCCTGCCAGAAGCCGACCACCATGGCGCTATCGGCCTGGCCCATGGTCTTGGTTTGTGCCAGCCGGTAGGCCAGCCACAGCAGGTAGGCCGCGCCTATCAGCTTGATGCCCCAGCCCAGCCAGGGCAGTGCCAGCACCAGCGCGCCCAGGCCGAGCGCGCACAGTACCAGGAGCAAGCCCCAGCCGACTGGCACGGCGCACACAAAAGGCATGGCCCGCGCCAACCCGAGGTTGGCCGCCATGGCAGTCGACAAGGTGGTGTTGGGGCCGGGACTGAAACTCATGGCCGTGGCCAGCAGCAGCAAAGCGCTGAATTCGGAGGCATTCATGTGACCGACTTTAATGGCTCAAGCCCCGAGCCGGGGCCGGCAGCCAAATAAAATAGCGGCTTGCATCCCCTTTTGGGGGGCTTGCAGGCCATCTGGCCCTTGAAAAACCGGCCCTTCATCCCCAACTCGCTCTCCATGAAAAAACAAACTCTTGCCTTTCAAGCCGAAGTCGCCCAGCTCCTGCAACTGGTCACCCACTCGCTGTATTCCAACCCCGACATCTTTTTGCGGGAACTCATTTCCAACGCCTCCGACGCCTGCGACAAGTTGCGCTTTGAAGCGCTGAACGACGCCGGCCTGTACGAAAGCGCCCCGGAGCTCAAGGTCTGCGTCAGCTTTGACAAGGCCGCCCGAACCCTGACCATCACCGACAACGGCATCGGCCTGTCGCAGCAGGAAGCCATAGACAACCTGGGCACCATCGCCAAGAGCGGCACGCGCGAGTTTGTCGCCAAGCTTTCGGGCGACCAGAAAAGCGACTCACAGCTGATCGGCCAGTTCGGCGTGGGCTTTTACGCCGGCTTTATCGTGGCCGACCGCATCACCGTGGAAAGCCGGCGCGCCGGCCTGCCTGCGGCCGAAGGCGTGCGCTGGGCCAGCGCCGGCACCGGCGAGTTCGATGTAGACCAGATTGATCGCACCGAGCGCGGCACCAGCGTCATCCTGCACCTCAAAGAAGACGCTGCCGACTACCTCAACGCCTGGAAGCTCAAGGGCATCATCAGCAAATACTCTGACCATATTTCCCTGCCCATCGAGATGGAAAAGGAAGAGTGGAAAGAAGGCGAGAACGACCAGCCCGGCGAGATGGCGAAAACCGGCGAATGGGAAACCGTCAACCAGGCCGCCGCCTTGTGGAGCCGCGCCAAAAAAGACATCACGCAAGACCAGTACGACGAGTTTTATAAGCAGATCAGCTACGACCACCAGGCGCCGCTGGCCCACACGCACAACCGCGTGGAAGGCGGCACCGAGTTCACCCAGCTTCTGTTTCTGCCGGCCAAGGCGCCTATGGACTTGTTCAACCGCGACAAGGCCGCCGGCGTCAAGCTGTATGTGCGCCGCGTCTTCATCATGGACGACGCCGAAGCGCTGATGCCGACCTACCTGCGCTTTGTCAAAGGCGTGGTTGATTCGTCTGATTTGCCGCTGAATGTCTCACGCGAATTGCTGCAGGAAAGCCGCGCCGTCAAAGCCATCCGCGAAGGCAACACGCGCCGCGTGCTGTCCATGATCGAAGAGCTGGCCGCCAACGAAGCCGATAAATTCAGCGACTTTTACGCCGAGTTTGGTGCGGTGCTCAAGGAAGGCCTGGGCGAAGACGCCGCCAACCTTTCCCGCCTGGCCAAGCTGCTGCGCTTTGCCAGTTCGACCAACGACACCGTCAGCGTGAGCTTGGCCGACTACAAGGCGCGCATGAAAGAAGGCCAGGCGGCCATTTACTACATCACTGCCGACACGCCGGCCGCCGCGCGCAACAGCCCGCAGCTGGAGATCTTCCGCAAAAAAGGCATCGAAGTGCTGCTCATGACCGACCGCGTTGATGAGTGGGCGCTGAGCTTTTTGCGCGAGTTTGACGGCACGCCGTTGCAGTCCGTGGCCAAGGGTGCAGTGGACCTGGGCACGCTGCAGGACGAGGACGAAAAGAAAGCCGCTGAAGAAGCGCAGACCCAGTTCAAGCCGGTGCTGGACCGCCTGAAAGAAGCGCTGAAAGACAAAGCTAAAGATGTGCGCGCCACCACGCGGCTGGTGGACTCTGCCGCCTGCCTGGTGGTGCAGGACGGTGACATGTCCACGCAGCTGGCGCGCATGCTCAAGCAAGCCGGCCAGCCGGTGCCTGAAGTCAAGCCGATTCTGGAAGTCAATGCACAGCATCCGCTGGTCAAAAAACTCGAGGCCAGCGAGGGCAGCCCGTTTGACGACCTGGCTCATATTCTGTTTGACCAGGCCTTGCTGGCCGAAGGTGGTCTGCCGGAAGACCCGGCGGCTTATGTGCGCCGCGTCAACGCCTTGCTGGTGTAAATCGGGCCATACTGCAGCCTGTTCATACAGGGGCATGCATGCAGACATTGGCGGTGGGTTGTGGCGCAGGGTTTTCGGGAGACCGCGTGGACGCGGGTCTGCCGGTGGTGCGCACCCTGATTGCGCGCGGCGGCCCGGCGGCCATGATTTACGAGAACCTGGCCGAGCGCACGCTGGCCAATCAGCACTTGAGCAAACGCAGCAACCCGCAACTGGGCTACGAGCCACTCCTTGAGCTGCAATTGCGCCCCGTGCTGGCCGATTGCCTGGCGCACGGCATCACCATCGTCGGAAACTTCGGCGCGGCCAACCCGGAGGGCGCCGCCCGCTTGATTCAGCGCCTGGCGCAAGAGCTCGGGCTTCCGGCCCCGCGCATTGCCGTGCTGCGCGGCGATGACCTGTCAGACGATGCAGGTCGCTCCATCGTGCAGGCGCATCTGAGCGAAGGCTTTGACGAAGCACGCTTTGTCTGTGCCAATGTTTATCAGGGCGCTTTTGAGATTGCCGACGCCATTCGTGCTGGCGCGCAGATTGTGGTCACCGGCCGGGTGGCCGACCCGTCACTCACGCTGGGCCCGGCGATTGCGCATTTCGGCTGGGGCCGCGAGCAATGGGACGCGCTGGCCGGCGGCACCATGTCCGGCCATTTGCTCGAGTGCGGCGCGCAGGTCAGCGGTGGTTACTTTGCCGACCCGGGGATGAAAGACGTGCCGGGACTGGACGACGTGGGCTTTCCGATTGCCGAGATCGAGCCCGACGGCAGCTGCGTGATCAGCAAGGCCGACGGCACCGGCGGGCTGGTGGACGAGCGCACTGTCAAAGAGCAATTGCTCTATGAAGTGCATGACCCGGCCGCTTACATCACGCCCGATGTGGTGGCCGACATCAGCGCCGCCAGCGTGACGGCCGTGGGCCCCGACCGGGTGCGCTTGTCGGGCGTGCGCGGCCACCCGCGTACTGCCACGCTCAAGGCCAATGTGTTTTTTGACGGCGGCTGGTTGGGTGAGGGCGAGATTTCTTACGCCGGCCCCAACGCCGAAGCGCGCGCGCGCCTGGCCATGGACGTCTTGCAAAAGCGCATGGGCGCGCTGCTGACGCTGCGTTTTGATTTGATTGGCGTGAGCAGCATTCTGGGCGACGACGCCAACCGCCAGTTAAAGCAAACGCCGTCAGGGCAAGCCCAAGATGTGCGTCTGCGCGTGGCCGGCCGACATGAAGATGTGACCGTGGTGGACCGCCTGCTGCGTGAGCTGACCGCCTTGTGGACGGGCGGCCCGGCCGGCGGCGGCGGTGTGCGTGTGGCCAAACGCCAGCGCTTGTCCATGCAGTCCTGCTTGATTGCCCGTGAACAGGTGCCGGCCTGCTTTGACTTTGTTCAGGGGGCACACTGACATGGCCGCACAAACACTTTACGCACTGGCCCATGCGCGCACCGGCGACAAGGGCAACAAAATTAACATCAGCCTGATCGCCTACCGCGCGAAAGACTATGGCTTGCTGGTGGAGCAAGTCACGCCCGAGCGAGTGGCAGCGCACTTTGCGCACCGCCAGCCCGGCCTGGTCACGCGCTACCTGCTGCCCGGCCTGGGCGCCATGAACTTCGTGCTCGAAGACGTGCTGGACGGCGGCGTCAACGACTCGCTGAACCTGGACATGCACGGCAAGGGCTTGTCCTTTCATTTATTGACCCTGAGCGTTGACGTCTAAAAAAACCTAAGGAAATTCTATGAGTAAGAACCGCAAAGTCATCATCACCTGCGCCGTCACTGGCTCCATCCACACGCCGTCCATGTCGCCCTACCTGCCGGTCAGTGCGCAGCAGATTGCTGACGCTGCCGTGGGCGCGGCAGAGGCCGGTGCGGCCATCGTGCATTTGCATGCGCGCAAGCCCGAAGACGGCCGGCCCGACCAGTCGCCCGATGCTTTTCGCGCCTTTGTGGGCGACATCAAGCAGCGCAGTGAGGCGGTCATCAACATCACCACCGGCGGCTCGCCGACCATGACGGTGGTTGAGCGCATGCAGCCGGCCTTGCAGCTGCAGCCCGAGGTGGCTTCGCTCAACATGGGCTCGATGAACTTTGGTTTGTTTCCCATGCTCGGGCGCTACAAAGATTTCAAGCAACCCTGGGAGCAGGCTTTTCTGGAAGGCACGCGCGACCTGGTTTTCAAGAACACCTTTGCCGACATCGAGTTCATGCTCAAGGAGGGCAGCGCCAACGGCACGCGCTTTGAGTTTGAGTGCTATGACACAGCGCACCTTTACAACCTGGCCCATTTTCTGGACCGTAAGCTGGCGACACCGCCTTTGTTTGTGCAGACTGTGTTCGGCATTCTGGGCGGCATCGGCACGCACCCGGATGATGTGTCCCACCTCAAGAGCACGGCCGACCGTTTGTTTGGCGAAGACTACGTGTGGTCGGTTCTGGGTGCCGGCCGCGCGCAAATGCCGATTGCCAGCATGGCTGCAGCGCAGGGTGGTAATGTGCGTGTGGGCCTGGAAGATTCGCTGTGGGACGGCCCCGGCCAGCTGGCGCAAAGCAATGCCGACCAGGTGCGCCGGGTGCGCGGCATTCTGGAAGGGTTGGGCCTGAGCGTGGCCACGGCCGACGAGGCGCGCCAGTTGCTCCAACTCAAGGGCCGCAGCAACGTCAAGTTCTAACGGCCCAGCATTTAAGCCCGCAGGTTTTTTTTCAGGCGCTCAGACTTCAAAGCCGCCGGCGGCCCGCTGTGCTGCGGCTTCGGGTCCGGCCAGCATTGAAATGAATTGGGCTGCGGCTTCAGGCGACTGGGCCAGCGTGCCAATCGCTGCGGTGTAGACCGTCGCCAGTTCAAACTCTTTGGGTAGGTTGGCAATCAGCTCGACGCCGTCAATGTACAAGATCTCGGTGTTCTGCGTGCAACCGATTAGGCCGGCCTCGTTCGATGCAGCCAGTGCTTTCATGGCGGCAGCGCCGTTGGGAAACGGCCGCAGTGTGTTCGCCACCGCTTGCTCCAAACCCAGTGCCTTGAGCACTTTCATGAAGTGAATGCCGGCCGTTGAGTTGACCGGGTCGGCAGTGTAAATGCCCGTGGCCGCCAGCAAGGCCGCCTTGAGTTGGTCAGGTGTGCCGACGGCAGGGCGTGCCTGGCCGCTTTTCACCGCCACGCCGGTTTTCACTACGCCCAAGGGCCGGGCCGAGCCGGCCCGCAAATGCCCGCCCGATGTCAGCTGGGTGATCAGTGCATCGGTGAGGATCATCACATCACAGGGCGCACCGGTCAGCAGCTTGTCTTTCATCACGCCAACCGCGCCAAATGTGGGAGTAACAGCCTGGCCGTGCAGCTGTAAAAAACGTTCTTGCAGGCCGGTGGCCAGCGCTTGCGCAGCGCCGGCACTCAAAAGGTGTAGAGGTTTCATGAAGGTGATTGTCAGTCCAGCTTGATGTTGGCCTTCTTGATCACGCCGGCCCACTTGGTGATGTCGTCACGCATGTACTTGTCAAACACCGTCGGGTTCATGACCATGGGGGCTGCGCCTTGCTTGGTCCAGGTGGCTTTCACGTCGGGCTGGCTGGCGATTTTGGAGACGGCTTCGTTGAGCTTGTCGACCACGGCCTTGGGTGTGCCGGTGGGCGCCATCAGGCCCAGCCAGATGGTGGCTTCGTAACCGGCCACGCCGGCTTCGGTCAGGGTCGGCACTTCGGGCATCACGTCAGAGCGTTTGAGGCCGGTGGTCGCCAATGCCTTGACTTTGCCGCCGCGCACTTGCTCGGTCATGGTGGTGACGGCGTCAAACATCAGGTCGACCTGGCCGCCGATCACGTCGGTGCGCGCGCCCGAGCTGCCTTTGTAGGGCACGTGAACGGCATTGATGTCGGCCATGCTTTTGAGCAATTCGCCGGCCATGTGGTAAGGCGTGCCGGGGCCGGACGAAGCGTAGTTCAGCTTGCCGGGGTTGGCCTTGGCGTAGGCGAGCAGGTCTTTGAGGTTGTTGGCGGCCACCTTGGGGTTGGCCACCAGCACCAGGTCCGAGTAGTTGATGGGCGCCACGGCGACAAAGTCGCGCATCAGCGCAAAGGGCTTGGTCGGGATCAGCGTCTCGTTGACGGTGTGGGTGTTGGACATCAAGAGCAGGGTGTAGCCGTCAGCCGGTGACTTGGCGGCCAAGTCGGTGCCAATCACCGAGCCTGCGCCCGGTTTGTTGTCCACCACAAAAGACTGGCCCATGGTGTCTGTCAGGCGCTGTGCGATGAAGCGGGCGTAGACGTCAGCGGGTCCGCCGACGGCAAAGGGCACCACGATCTTGACGGGGCGGCTGGGGTAAGCCTGGGCCGCAGCGGGTGCATGAACCAGCACGCTGGCCAGGCCGATAGCAGCCAGAGCGGCGCTCAGAAATTGTTGACGGCGCATGGGTGTCTCCTAAGGGTTTAATAAATGTGAAAAAAGATTGCTAAAAAGATTATTGGACCTTGCCGATTTTCTTGACGACGTCGACCATGCGCTTGGCATCGGCTTGAACGTATTTTTCAAAATCAGGGCTGTCCTGGAACTGTACCGGGCTGCCTGCGCCCAATATAACTTCCTTGACCTTGGCGTCTTGCGCGGCGGCGCGGGCAGCGGCACGGATGCGCTGGGCCACCGGTTCTGGGGTGGCCGACGGAATGAACAGGCCGGACCACTGGGCGTATTCGGCATTGAAGCCGGCGTCTTTCAGGCTGGTCACGTCTGGCATGGAGGCGAGCTTTTCGTTGCCCCAGTGGCCAAGCACACGCAGCTTGCCGGCCTTGATATGTTGCAGCACGGTAGCCGGGCCGGTGGAGACGGCGTCGATCTGCCCGCCCAGCAGCGCGACCACGGCCGGACCGGCGCCTGTGAAGGGGATGTGCGTGAGTTTGCTGCCGCTGACCTGGGCCAGGATTTCCATCGGCACGTGCATGGTGCCGTAGTTGCCGGACGAGCCATAGTTGATGGCGCCCGGGCGTTTTTTGGCATCGTCTACAAATTCCTGCACGCTCTTCCAGGGCGATTCAGCACGCACGGCCAGCACGGTCGGGTCGGCGGTGTAACGGGCCACGGGTCGCAGGTCGTTGAGCATAAACATAGGTGTGCGGCCCAGCAGCAAGTCAGCCTCTGGAATGACGGTCAGCGAGGACAACGCCATCAAGATGGTGTAGCCGTCCGGCTTGGACTTGGCCGCCAGGCTCATGCCGATACCGCCGCCGGCACCGGCTTTGTTTTCAATCACCACTGGCTGGCCCAGCTCGCGCGACATGGCTTCAGCCACCGGGCGCGCCACCAGGTCGGCCAGGCCGCCGGGTGGGAAGGGCACGATCATGGTGATGGAACGCGTGGGCCAGCTGCCTTGGGCGACGGCGCTAAAAGCACTGGACAGCAGCAGCGCTGCCAACAGGGTAGAACGACGATTCATGGCTTGTCTCCTGAAGTTGGGGGAAGGCTGCCGCAGGCCAGTGTTAACCGGTTTGGGCTGTCTTGAGGGATAAAGGGCATGCTACCATCCGCCTGATTTTTTGGCCTCCGCGCTATCCCTAGCGCCGCCTGCTCTGCCTGCCCGGCACATTCCTTCACACTTTCAAAGAAACCGCATGAAAATCGCCGCCTTTCTACACCAAGGCCAGCCTGGCGTTGGCATCGTCTCCGCAGACCTCGCTTCGGTTCAGCCTTTTGACATGAGCGCTGCTGAGCGCGCACTGGGCGCCTTGCCCGTCATCGAGCGACTGGCCGACGGCCTGGGCCTGCCCGAGCTGCTGCCGGCTGTTGCCATGGCCGATCTGCGCTTGACCGCACCACTGCCCAAGCCGCGCCGCAACATCTTTTGCGTTGGTAAAAACTACTTCGAACACGCGCGTGAATTTGCCGGCAGCGGCTTTGACAGCAGCGCCAAATCAGGCGGAGACATTCCGGCCTTCCCCATTTATTTCAGCAAAGTGCCGGAGTCGGTCGTTGGCCCGGATGCCGCTGTCGAAATGCCCGCCGCCTCCAGCGCGATTGACTACGAGGCCGAGCTGACCGTGGTGATCGGCAAGGGCGGCAAAGGCATCAGCAAGGCTGACGCGCTCAAGCATGTGTGGGGCTACACCATCATCAATGACGTCACTGCGCGCGACTGGCAAGGCCGTCATTCACAGTGGCTGCTGGGCAAGTCTTTTGACACCTTTTGCCCCATGGGCCCCTGGCTGGTCAGCGCCGACGAGCTTGATGGCACCAACACCCGTGTGCGTTGCTACGTCAACGACGAACTGCGCCAGGATGCGGCCACCACTGACCTGATTTTTGACATTCCGACCCTGATCGAAACCCTGTCGGCCGGCATCACGATTTACCCGGGCGACCTGATCGCCACCGGCACCCCGGTGGGTGTGGGCATCGGCTTCAAGCCGCCCAAGTACCTCAAGTCGGGCGACATGCTGCGTGTGGAGATTGACGGCATTGGCGCGCTGAGCAACCCGGTACGCTAAAAGCCTCGGGGGAATCAAACCACCAGCGGCGCAGCCTGCATCGCTTCGGTCTGCTCGACCAGCATATCGACTTGGCCTTTCCAGTAGTCGCTGGAGCCGAACCACGGGAAGTTGATCGGAAAGATCGGGTCGCTCCAGCGCTGCGCCAGCCAAGCGCTGTAGTGCACCAGGCGCAGGGTGCGCAGCGGCTCAATCAGGGCCAGCTCTCGGCGGTCAAATTCACGAAACTCTTCGTAGCCGTCCACCAGCGCGCCCAGCTGCCGCGTGCACTGCGCCCGATCACCTGACAGCAGCATCCACAAGTCTTGCACCGCCGGGCCGCTGCGCGCGTCGTCCAGGTCCACAAAGTGCGGGCCGGCGCCGGGTGCGCCTTCGGGCGTCCACAAAATATTGCCGGGATGGCAGTCGCCGTGCAGGCGCAGTGTGGCCACCGGGCCGGCGGCTTGCATCACGCCCTCGGCCACTTGCATGGCTTCGTCAAAAGCGCCGCGCCAGCGTGAAGCCATGTCCAGCGGCAGGTAGTCACCGGCCAGCAGCAGGTCGCGGCTGGCGTAGCCGAAGCTCTGGATGTCCAGCGCCGGCCTCTGTGCAAAAGGTGCGGCTGCGCCCACGGTGTGAATGCGCGCCAGAAAGCGGCCAATCCATTCGAGCACCGACAGCTCATCGAGCTCGGGCCGGCGCCCGCCGCGGCGTGGCGACACGCTGAAGGCAAAACCGGCGAAGTGGTGCAGCGTCTGGCCTTGCAAGCTCAAAGGGCCAACCACCGGAATCTCAGCGGCCATCAGTTCGGCGGCAAAAGCGTGCTCTTCCAGAATCTGCGCGTCGCTCCAGCGGCTTGGGCGGTAAAACTTGGCCACCACGGTGTCACCAACGCCCTCAGCCTGACTGTCCCCGGGTGCGGGGCTTTCCAGTGAAATTTGGTAAACGCGGTTCTCATAGCTCGACAGTGCCGTCAGCCTGCCATCGCCCCACAGGCCCACGCTGGCCAGCGCGTCCAGCACGACATCGGGCGTCAGCAGCTCGTAGGGATGCGCAGCCGCATCCGCCTGCCCGGCGCGGCGGTCGGTGTTGTGCACATCGGGCTGGCTGTCGTCTTCGTCGTCGGCCGGGTCATCAAAGCGTTCATTCATCCCCCGATTGTGGCGCTGCAGCCAAACCCCGGCGTTAGACTCAGCACCGCATGCCCAAACCCCCCAAGCTCAAACCCGCGCCCGCGCCCCAGGTCATTGAAGAGCTGCGCCCCGGCCAGTCGATTGACTTGCTCAAGGAGCTGCACATCCTCACGCGCGAGGGCAAGCTCAACCAGGACACGCGGCGCAAGCTCAAGCAGGTCTACCACCTGTACCAGTTCATCGAGCCGCTGCTGAACGACGCCTTTGCCCGCAACCCGTCGCCCAG
>JBIKHX010000337.1:0-3066 GCA_044361945.1 Polaromonas sp.
ATTGCAGTCAAGCCGATTTCGGCGTGCTGTTGCGGCGGAATGTTGATACCTGCGATACGAGCCATATGCGTCCTCTAATACTCTTTGAAATCAGCCTTGACGCTGTTTATGGCGCGGGTCAGTGCAGATAACACGCACAACGCCTTTGCGACGGATGATTTTACAGTTGCGGCAGATCTTCTTAACAGAAGCTGAAACTCTCATTTTCTTCTCCTAAACTTTCTCTATGCGGACTCGCATGAACACCTTGGGCACTTGCCCAGAATCATTGACCGGGCTTGAAATTCGCTTTTTTCAGCAAGGATTCGTACTGCTGGGACATCATGTAGTTTTGCACTTGGGCCATGAAATCCATGGTCACCACCACGATGATCAGCAACGAGGTTCCACCAAAGTAAAAGGGCACGTTGTACTTCAAAATCAAGAACTCGGGCAACAGGCACACAAAGGTGATGTAAACCGCACCGGCGAGCGTCAGGCGAACCAGAATTTTGTCGATGTAGCGCGCCGTTTGATCGCCGGGCCGGATGCCGGGAACAAAGGCGCCGCTCTTTTTCAAGTTGTCAGCTGTTTCGCGGCTGTTGAAAACAAGCGCGGTGTAAAAGAAGCAGAAGAAAATAATCGCACTGGCGTAGAGCATCACATAAATGGGCTGCCCTGGTGTCAGGGTGGCGGCGATGTCCTTGAGCCAGCGCATGCTGTCGCCCGTGGTGAACCAACCGACAACCGTGGCCGGCAACAAAATGATCGATGAAGCAAAAATCGGCGGGATCACACCGGCCATGTTCAGCTTCAATGGCAGGTGAGAGGACTGGCCGCCATAAACTTTATTGCCCACTTGGCGACGCGCATAGTTCACAAGTATTTTGCGTTGACCACGCTCGACAAAAACCACAAAGTAAGTGACCAGCGCAACGACGATCACAATCACCAGGGCGATCAAAATGCTCATGGCGCCAGTACGCACGAGTTCCATCAACCCACCCAGCGCACTTGGCAGGCCAGCTGCAATGCCGGCAAAAATCAGAATAGAAATACCGTTACCCAAGCCACGCTCGGTGATTTGCTCACCCAGCCACATCAGGAACATGGTGCCGGCTGTCAGGCTGACCACCGCCGTCATGCGAAAGCCAAAGCCAGGTGCCAGCACCAGGCCGGGGGAACTTTCCAGGGCAACTGCAATACCCATTGACTGAAAAAGCGCCAAACCCAGGGTGCCGTAACGCGTGAACTGGGTGATCTTGCGGCGGCCGGATTCGCCTTCTTTCTTGAGCTGCTCGAATGTGGGAACCACATAAGTGAGCAGTTGCATGATGATGGAGGCAGAGATGTAGGGCATGATGCCCAGCGCAAACACCGTGAAGCGCTCCAGCGCGCCGCCCGAGAACATGTTGAACAAGTTCAAAATGCCACCCTGCTGGCCACCGAACAGTGCTTGCAGCTGGGTAGGATCAATGCCCGGAACAGGAATGTGCGCGCCCACGCGGTAAACAACCAGCGCGAGCAGCAAAAACACGAGCCGATTGCGCAGGTCACCGAACTTGCCGGTCTTTGCAATTTGGGCGGAGCTGGTGGCCACTGATCGTTATCCGTTGGGAGGCTGCTAAGTTGGACTGTTCGCGCAATTAAGCGACGGAACCACCAGCCGCTTCAATCGCTGCTTTTGCACCGGCGGTAGCGCCGATGCCGTTGAGCTTGACCGCTTTGGTCAACACGCCGGTCTTGACAACCTTGATGGTCTTGGCCATTTGGCCCACCAGACCAGCTGTCTTGAGTGCCAGCACATCAACCTCGGCCAGGCCGAGCACTTCGAGCGAAGTCAAGGTCACTTCTGCATTGAACTGCAGCTGGTGCGACTTGAAACCCCGCTTGGGCAAGCGGCGCTGCAAAGGCATCTGACCGCCTTCGAAACCGACCTTGTGGTAGCCGCCCGAACGGGACTTTTGACCTTTGTGTCCACGGCCGGCTGTTTTGCCGAGGCCGGAGCCGATGCCGCGACCGACACGGCGCTTGGCATGCTTGGCACCATCGGCGGGCTTGATTGCGTTGAGTTCCATGATGAACCTGTCCTTACAGAATCTTGACCAGATAACTGATCTTGTTGATCATGCCGCGCACTGCGGGCGTGTCTTCGAGTTCGCTGGTGCTGTTAACGCCGCGCAAACCCAAACCACGAACCGTGGCACGGTGTGACTCTTTGGTGCCAATCGGGCTTTTAACCAGCTGGACCTTGATTTTGTTTTCTGTCGTCATAACCATTCCGCCTTAGCCGAAGATGTCTTCGACTGTTTTGCCACGCTTGGCGGCGATGTCGCCAGCCGTGGTCGATTTGTTCAGGGCGTCCATCGTGGCGCGCACCATGTTGTAGGGGTTGCTCGAACCATGGCTCTTAGCCACGATGTCGGTAATGCCCATGACTTCAAAGACAGCGCGCATCGGGCCGCCGGCGATGATGCCGGTACCTTTAGGGGCCGGTGCCATCATGACGTTGGCAGCACCGTGGTGGCCGAACACGTTGTGATGGATGGTGCCGTTCTTGAGCGACACCTTGGTCATGTTGCGCCTAGCCTCTTCCATGGCCTTTTGCACAGCAGCTGGCACTTCTTTTGATTTGCCCTTGCCCATGCCGACGCGGCCTTCGCCATCACCGACCACGGTCAGTGCTGCGAAACCCAGAATACGACCGCCCTTAACGACTTTGGTGACGCGGTTGACCGCGATCATCTTTTCCTTCAGACCATCGTCCGGAGCGTCGTTGTTTGATTTAGCTTGAAACTTAGCCATACTTAATTCCAGTCTTAGAACTGCAGGCCGGCTTCACGCGCAGCCTCGGCCAGCGCTTTAACGCGGCCGTGGTAAGCGAAGCCAGCGCGGTCAAACGCTACTTTTTCAACACCAGCTGCTTTTGCTTTTTGAGCAATGCGCTTGCCAATGGCCTGCGCAGCAGCAACGTTTCCACCCTTGCCCGACGCGCCGATTTCCTTGCGGACTTCGACTTCTGCCGTGGAGGCAGCTGCCAGGATCTTGGAGCCGTCGCCGGAGATGACGCTGGCGTAAATATGCAAA
>JBIKHX010000282.1:0-3599 GCA_044361945.1 Polaromonas sp.
GTTTCTGCTGGGTCTGCCCAGCGGCGCACTGGCCGATATCTTGGATCGCCGACGCTACTTCATCGTTACCCAATTTTGGCTGGCCGGCACCGCAGCCGCCCTCTGTTTAGCTGTCCTTTTTGATCTTTTGACACCGCCGCTGCTGCTGGCACTGACCTTTGCTAACGGCATCGGCCTGGCCATGCGCTGGCCGGTTTTTGCCGCACTGATTCCTGAAATCGTGCCGCGCCAGCAACTGCCGGCGGCGCTGGCGCTCAACGGTATCGCCATGAACGCCTCGCGCATCATCGGTCCGCTGGTAGCCGGGGCGCTGATCGCCAGCGCCGGCACCGCCTATGTGTTTGTGCTCAATGCCACGCTATCGGTGATTGCCGGTTTTGTCATCACGCGCTGGCGTCGCGAATTTGTGCCCAGCCCGCTGGGGCGCGAACGATTGCTCAGCGCGATGCGCGTCGGCGTGCAGTTCGTGCGCGAGTCAGCCCCTTTGCGTGGCGTGTTTTTGCGGGTCGCACTTTTCTTTTTCCATTCTACGGCGCTGCTGGCCTTGCTGCCGCTGCTGGCCAGGCGGCTGACAGGTGGTGACGCTGCGACCTACACACTTTTGCTGGCGTCTATGGGGGTCGGGGCGATCATGCTGGCGCTGGTTTTACCCAGGATCAGGCAATGGCTGACGGTCCGGCAAATGGTGTTGGCCGGCACACTGCTGCAGTCCTTGAGCACTATGGTGATGGCATTCGCGCCCAGTGTTTACCTGGCTGTGCCGACCATGGCTCTGGCCGGCATGGCTTGGCTGTGCGCCGCGAACAGCCTCAGTGTGTCAGCTCAGATGTCATTGCCCGACTGGGTTCGCGCTCGGGGCATGTCCATGTACCAGATGGCCATCATGGGCGGCAGTGCCTTGGGCGCAGCCGTTTGGGGCCAGGTGGCGACCGTCAGTTCCTTGAACAGCAGCCTTGTCGCGTCTGCTTTGACCGGCAGCATCGCGATGCTGGTGGCCACGCTCTGGCTCAAAGACGACTTGATTGAAGAAGACCTGACGCCTTCACGTGCCTTCAAAGTACCGGTGGCGCAGATGCCACCGAGCAACGGCCCCGTGATGGTGACCATCGAGTACCTGATTGACCCGGAGCGCGCCGCCGCTTTTTTAGAAGTGATGCAAGAAAGCCGCAGCAGCCGTCTTCGGCAAGGCGCCCTGAATTGGGAGTTGTTGCACGACCTTGGCGAGCCCCAACGCTATCTCGAGCAAATCATCGATGAGTCTTGGACCGAGCACTTGCGCCGCTTTGACCGCATCACAGGCGCAGACGTAACCCTGCGAGATCGCAAACTCGCGTTTCACACCGGTAACGAAGCGCCCAAGATCACGCGTTATGCGATGAGCCCGACGCAGCGCGCGCAGGCCGAGGGCAGCGAGCGCTGACAAAGCGCTTGCGGCCGCTACTGGGCGGCCGCTTTAAAACCGTTCGTGCGAGGCCAGGTACCGCCACTGGCCGACCGGCAAATGCCCCAGATTGACGTGACCAATGCGCACCCGTTTGAGCCCGGTCACAAACAAACCCACTTGCTCACACATGCGGCGGATCTGCCGCTTCTTGCCCTCCCGGAGCACAAAGCGCAACTGCTCCGGGTTTTGCCATGACACCTGAGCCGGCTTGAGCGCCACGCCATCCAGGCTCAGCCCGTTGCACAGGCGTTGGAGCTGCTCGGGCGGAAAAGCGCCCTGCACATTCACCGTCTCAGCGCCGTAGCTCACGCGCACCAGGTACTCTTTTTCAACTTCAGAGTCTTCGCCAATGAGTTGTCGCGCCACCCGGCCGTCCTGGGTCAGCACCAGCAGGCCAATGGAGTCGATGTCCAGGCGGCCGGCTGGCGCCAGACCGCGCAGTTGTTCATGGCCCCAGCGCATGCGGCTGTTGCATTCACGCCAGCGGTTTTGCGGCTGCACCAGCACCACCGCCGGCTCGTGCCCGTCCTCGGCCTGGCCGCTGACATAACCGACCGGCTTGTTAATCAAGATGGTGACCTGCTGGCGCTGCTGATGCTCGGCCTGTTGAGACACCTCGATGCGGTCCGCCGGCGATACGGGCTGACCCATCTCGGCCGGCTTGCCGTTGACGCGCACCCAACCCCGCTCAATCCAGTCATCGGCCTCGCGGCGCGAGCACATGCCGAGTTCGGCCATGCGCTTGTTCAGCCGCACTGTGCTGCCGGTGGAGGCCGGCGCGCTGGCGGTTTCAGCACGGCGAATGCGAACAGCCGCTGGGGTCGCAGGCGGTTTGGGGGGCACAGGAGGCTGGGTCATGGTGGGGTCAAAGTCGGGGGGTGGTGGGTCAAGTAGCGGGGTCAACTGACAAATGTAGGCGAGTCATCGATTCAGTCTGGCCCGCGTCCGGTGCTGGAAAACACATTGGCGCGCAAGGCAGCCAAGTCCAGCACACGCAAACCGCCGTACTCCACCCGGATGATGCCCTGGGCATGCAGGCTGCTCAAAGCCTCGTTAACCCGCTGGCGCGAGAGGCCCACCAAGTAAGCTAATTCCTGCTGCGTGATGCGCAAAATCTCACCCACGCCCGGGTAAAGCACCGGGTTGAACAAAGCAGCCAGACTGCGCGCCACGCGCAGATCAGGGTTGGTCATGCGGTCAATCTCGCGCGCAGCAATGAATTGGCCCAAGCGCTCGTTGATCTGGTTCATCACAAAACGGTTAAATCCAATGGAATGGTCCAGCAACCAATGGAATGTCTCCAGCGGCAAACCCGCCACCACGCTGTTGCGCAGGGCCTGGATGTTGTAGCGGTACGGCTCGCGCTTGAGCGCCGTGCCCTCGCCAAACCAGCCACCTGGCGGCACGCCAGTGAAGGTCATGGTCATGCCCTGGGCGTTGTCAGTACTCATTTTCAGCAGGCCCTCGACCACGCCAAACCAGTAGGTGACCGGCTTGCCGATGCGGCACACGAAATCGCCCGCCTGCGCATCGCCAACCAACAGCTCTGCCTGCGCGCGTTCACGCTCAGCAGGCAACAAAAGCGCCAACCAAGGAATGCCCTGTAACTCCTGGGCATTGGGGCGCCGCCGCCGCTGGTGCAGCGGCAGGTCCTTGGCGGCAGCAGAAAGAGGGAACATGAGCTGACTTTCAAAAGCATTCGGCCTCTGCGCCCAGGCTGCCAGGCAGCGCAAAGAGCTGAAAAAGCAGCCGGAAAGCACCCCCCTGGCAGCCAATACGGGAAAGTCCGAAGGGGATTGACCCTCGAATTGTCGTTTAAACGACAACTTGGCGTCAAACTGAAACTTATTATCGGATTTAAGACAGTGCCAGAAAGAGCCCAGCATGCTGACAACGTTTCCCCGACTGCTCATGAAACACGCCGCCGAGCGCCCAGAGGCGCCAGCCATGCGCGAAAAGGAATACGGCATTTGGCAGGCGCACAGCTGGGCCAGCATGGCCACGCTGGTGGAGCACATTGCCTGCGGCCTGCATCAGGTTGGCCTGGCGCGTGGCACACACATGGTGGTGATTGGTGCCAACCGGCCGCGCCTGTACGCCACCATGCTAGCGGCGCAGTCGCTGGGCGCTATTCCTATTCCGCTTTACCAAGACG